>JANXWQ010000246.1 GCA_025351065.1 Chthoniobacter sp.
ATCGCAGATCGCGGCGAGGTGGAATTGGTCGGGGACTTTCTGAAAGGCGAGCATGTGGCTTTTGCCAATGCCACAGCCGACGACGGCAGCGTTGAGTTTGGGGTGCATGGGGATTTTTTGGGCGGGCGGGAATACTGGCAGCCCGGCGCGATTGGGAAAGGGCGGCGTTGTTTGCGCCGTCAACCGGAGGAGGAAAAAATCCGAAATCCGAAACTCGAAATCCGAAACAAATTCAAAAAGATGGAAAGCAGGAAAATAGGAAGGGCGCACCCGCCAGCCGTTTTCCGCTTTCTCTTCCTTCGGATTTGTTTCGGATTTCGAGTTTCGGATTTCGGATTTCCCGCGCCTGGCGGGCTTACGTTCCCGTCTTCCGCTGCCGCACCGCTTTCTGCACTTTGCTGCGCACCTTGTCGGTGCGCTTGGTCTTCCGTTTGCGGAGCTGGCGGGCGAGTTTGTCCACCACCACATCGAGCGCGGCGTAGAGTTCGGCGGCGGATTCCTCGGCGTGGATGTCCGGGCCGGGAATGGCGAGGTGGACCTTCACGGTGAAGGCGTCGGCGGGCTTCGCCGTGGCGTCGTGGATGAGCACGACGTGCGCGGCCACGATCTCATTCGTGTGTCCTTCGAGGTGCTCGATTTTTTCGGCGACGTGGCGGTGGATTGCGGCGGTGAGCCGCACATGGCGTGGACTGAGGTGGAGTTGCATAGACGCCGGTACTTTCGCCCTGAACGCGCCGCTGGCAATCTCCGCGTGCCGCCCGCGGCTACTCCAGCGACGGACGAAAACGGTAGCCCACGCCGCGCACCGTCTCGATGAGCACCGGGTTGGCCGGGTCGGGTTCGAGACGTTTGCGCAGTTTGGCGATGTGCATGTCGAGGGTGCGCGACTCGGGGAAATAATCGAGCCCCCAACAGCGGCCCAGCAGCGTGTCGCGATCCACCACCTGCCCGGCGCGCTCGTGCAGCAGCGCGAGGATGGCGGTCTCGCGCGGCGAGAGGTCGATGGACACGGCGCCGCGCTCGGCGCGCAGTTCGAGCGGATGCACGGTGAGATCGCGCATCGTGAAATGCCGCGCGGGCTGGCGGCGCGCGCCGACGCGGCGCAGCGCGGCGCGGATGCGGGCGAGCAGCTCGTGTTTGCCGAAAGGCTTGCGGATGAAATCGTCCGCCCCGAGCTGGAGGCCCACCACCACGTCGATCTCCTCACTTTTCGCGGAGAGAAAAAGCACCGGCACCAGCGGGTCGGCAGCGCGCACGCGGCGGCAGACTTCGTAGCCGTCGGTGTGCGGCATCATGATGTCGAGGCAGAGCAGGTCGGGCCGGTGCTTTTCCCACAGCGCCAGCGCCTCGCGTCCGTCGCGCGCGAGCAGGGTGGTAAAACCGTCGGGCTCCACGCACGCATGCAGCGCCTCAAGCGTGATCGGGTCGTCGTCCGCGAGGAGGAGTTTCATGCGACGGCGGAAATGGCGGACGCGGGCGGCGCAGGCACGCGCAGCTCGAAGGCCGCGCCGCGCTCCGAGGGCAGCAGCCGCAGCGTGCCGCCCATGCTCGCGGCGAGATCGCGGGCGATGGCGAGGCCGAGGCCGGTGCCGCTCGCGCCTTCATTCACGCGGCGGCCCAGCCGCTCGAACGGGCGGAAGATGCGCTCCGCATCGCGCGCGGCGATGCCGGGGCCGGCGTCCGCGACGGTGATGGTGAGCGCGCCGTCCGCCAGCGTGCTGGCGATTTCGACTGCGCCGCCGGGCACGTATTTTTCCACGTTGGAAAAAAGGTTCGCGAGGATTTGCGCGAGCGCGTCGGCATCGAGCAGGCACGGCGCAGTCGCATCGCCAGTGCGGCGCACGGTCAGCGCGCGGCGCGCAAAGGACGGCGCGAACTGCTCGACGACCGCGGTGATGATGCTCGCCGGAATGCACGCGCGCGGGTCGGCGCGGAGCCGGCCCTGCTCGTGGCGGGAAAAGGTGAGCACGTTGTCAATGAGCCGCCCGAGCCGCCCGGCTTCCTCGCGGACGAGGGCGAGACGGCGCGGCGGCTCGCCGGTCGCGGCGAGCGTTTCGGCGGCGAGGTCGAGGTTGAGCAGAATGTTCGTGAGCGGCGTG
>JANXWQ010000263.1 GCA_025351065.1 Chthoniobacter sp.
CTCGTCCTTCAACATCTGCGCGACGGTGAGCCGACCCTGCTCGATCAGCCGCGGACTCAGCCCGCCGAGCACGCCGCTCTGGAGCTTCGTGCGCCAGTTGTAACGCCCCGTGAGCAGGCCGTAGCGCGTCGGCGTGCAGACTGCGGAAGGCGTGTGCGCGTCGGTGAATTTCATCCCGCCCGCAGCGAGTCGGTCCATATTCGGCGTCGCGATTTTCCCGTCGGGATTGAAGCAGCGCACATCGCCGATGCCGAGATCGTCGGCGAGAATGAAGACGATGTTCGGCTTCTCCGCCGCAGATGCAAAGGCGGACAAAAATACTGCGAGGAACAAGGGGAGGTTGCGCATCGCGCGAGGATGCAAACGCCCGCGCAAAGTGCAAGCCGCACGCCAGCGAAAGGCCCGCGGATTCACCGCACCCTCGTCTCTGGAAAATCCTCAGAACCGCGCGCGCGAGGCCGCAAACGCGATGCCGAAGAATATGCCGACGAGCATGAGACTCATGAGCACGATCGCGACGATGCCCACGTAGCGCCAGAAGGCGCGGTGCTCGTTCAGCGCGGCATCGAGATCGCTGGCCCGCCCGCTCTGGAGCAGCACGCCGATCCGGCTCGCGTAGCTGTTCAGCTTCACCGCGGGATAGAGGTACAGGAGGAGCATCACCGCGACACCGATGATCTGGCCGACGCGCTCGGCGTCCCCGCCGAACTTGCTCGGCGCATTCAGCGTGACGATCGTGTTGATGAGCGTAAGACCGAAATTCACAAACAGCATGACGGCAATGAAGCGCACCCAGCCTTTCGTGCGCGACATGATGTCCACGACGCGCGGCGACACCCTGCCGGACGTGCCGGCACCGAAGTTCGACGAGTGAGGAGTGGAGGGACGATCCATATTTTTAACGGAGTGAACTGAGGACACCGACGATGCCGATGATCCCGATGAGGAGCCCGATGATCATCATCACACCGGCAAAAATCCAAAAGCTGCGCTGCCGGTCCAGCGCATCCTCAAGGTCGCTTTCCTGCGCGGAATACATGAGCTTCTGCACGGCGGACGAAAAGCCGCCGAGCTTCGCGCCGATGATGATCTGGAGCACACCGATGATGCCATACACGACCATGATGATGCCGATGAATCCGCCGATCCCCGGCAAGGCCCGGCCCGCCGAGGCCATCGTACTGCTCGCGAAAACCGCGAAGAAGATCAGGATCACGCCGATGATGATGGACAGCACGCTGATGAAGCGGGTCCAGCCTTTCGTCCGGCGCAACTGTTCAACGACGCCCTGCGTGACGCCTCCGGTGTGCGCGCCGAATGTCTCGTGTCCGCTGAGGTTTGCGGACGGTGCCTCGTAGGGATTGTCTGCCATGGTGTCCTGTTGGGTCGGGGTTCCGCGCCGTGGTAGCGGGTGCCGGAGTGGGGTCAAGATTGAAACCAAGGCCGACGCGTCCAAAACGGTGGAAGGCAGACTGCATTACGGAACGGCCGCTGCGCGGGGCTCAACGTTCAACGTTCAACGTTCAACGTCGAAGACAGGCAACGCTTCGGCAGCGGATTCTGACCTTGGGAGTTTGGCGTCGGACGTTGAGCCCGCCGCAGACGTCGCGCGACAAGCGCCAACTCCCCTATTCGCGCACAAACCGAATATTCTCCACGGCTCCGCCTTGATGTTGAATGTTTCCCCGCACCCGCTAGAACCGCGCGCACTGTGGCGGCACCGAAACTCGACACCCTCCAAACCATCGAACTTGCCGAGGGCGTGCAAATCCTCCTGCGTCCCGCCGGGCCGCTCCCGCGCGCCTGGGCACTGCTCACGGACATGCTCCTGATCGGCGTTCTCTTCGTCGCGGAATTCCTCCTCATGCTGCTGCTCTCGCGCGTCATGGGATTTTTCACCGGCATCGGCACATGGCTGCTGCTCGTGTTCATCACGTACTGGGGCTATTTCGTCCTCTACGAAGTGCTGCGGAAGGGCCAGACACCGGGGAAAAAAATGATGGGCCTGCGCGTGGTGCGCACTTCGGGCGAGCGCGTGGGCTGGGGCGCTTCGATCATGCGGAATCTCGTGCGCTTCGGCGACATGATGCCGCTGCTCCCGCAATGGCAGCTCTGGGTGCTGGCTGTGGGATTTTATTTTTTTGGCGTCGCGTCGTGCCTCGTCACGCGGCGCTTCCAGCGCCTCGGCGATCTCGTGGCGGACACGGTGGTCGTGTACGCGCGAGAGGAATTTCTCGAGGGCGTCACCCGGCTGCGCGAGGGCGTGACTCCCGCCGCACCGCCGATGGTGCTCACGCGCGAGGAGCAGTTGGCGTTCATCCAGTTCAGCGAGCGCGCGTCGTCGTGGAGCGATGCGCGCAAGGAAGAAATGGTCGCACCGCTCGCACCGCTGCTCGGCGTGCGCGGGCGCGATTGCGTGGTGCGCGCGCTGGCGGTCGGCATGTGGCTCCGTGAATCATGAAGCCGAACGCCTTCGAGGAAAAAAACGACGCGTCGTGGCGCGAACTCGAGAAGGCGCTCGATGCGCTGGATCGCCGCAAGCCGGTCGAGGACGCGGCGAAGGTGCCGCGGCTTTTCCGGCAGGTGTGCGGCGACCTCGCGCTCGCGCAGCACCGCATGTACGGCCGCCGTCTGTGCGAGCGGCTGAATGTGCTCGTCATCGGCGCATACCAGCATCTCGGCCTGGCGGCGCGGCGCGGCTCCGGAGCGTTCGTGCGATTTTTTGCGTCCACCTTTCCGCGCGCGGTGCGGACGGAGAAGGGCGTCGTATCACTCTGCCTCGCGCTGTTCTTCGTGCCGTTCGCCGCGTTCATCACGGCGGCGTATTTTGAGCCGAAGTGGATCTTTGCGCTGCTGCCGCCCGAAGCGCAGGCGCAGATGGACATGATGTATGGCAAGGACACGATGGACGACTACGTGCGCGACAAGTTCGGCTCGAGCTTCGCGATGTTCGGCTTCTACATCATCAACAATATCAGCATCCACTTTCGCATTTTCGCCAGCGGCGTGATGCTCGGCGCGGGCGCGGTGTACGGGCTCGGCTACCAGGGGATTTTTCTCGGCGCGATGTTCGGCTACGTCCACACGTCGGGGAATCTGCACAGGCTCTACACGTTCGCCGCGAGCCACTCATCGTTCGAGCTGCTCGGGTTCATCCTCGGCGCGGCGGCGGGTGTGCGCATCGGCCTCGCGCTCGTGCATCCGGGCCGGCTGCCTCGCGTCGCAGCGATGCGCGAGGCGGGAAAGCGCGCGCTTCCCGTGCTGCTCGGCAGCACGATGATGCTCGTGGGCGCGGCGGTCATCGAGGGCTTCTGGTCCGGCTCCGGCGTCGCGGCGTGGATGAAACACACCGTCGGGATTCTCGGCTGGGTGCTGTTCGCAGTGTATTTCATTTTCGCGGGGAGGAGGACGGCGGATGAGGCTTGAGGACGTGACCGCGCAACTGCGCCCGCGCGGATCGTGGGAGGCGGTGGACCTCGGCTTTGCGCTCACACGCCGCCATTTCCCGCTGCTGCTCGCCTCGTGGTCGCTCACGGTCGTGCCGCTGTGGGCACTGCTGCTGCTCGCGTCGCGCTGGATTCCCATGGGCTGGGTGCTGCTCACGATCTGGTGGCTGAAGCCCGTGTATGATCGCGTGCCGCTCTTCGTCCTCAGCCGCTCGCTCTTCGGCGCGACTCCGAAATTGCGAGAAGTGCTGCACGCATGGCCTGGGATGCTCGTGCGGCGTTTGCCATGGCTACTCGTCGCCCGCGCGCCGTGGTGGATTGCAGGGCCTGCATTTTCATGGGCGCGTCCGCTGCTGTTGCCCGCGATCGATCTTGAGGGCCAGCGCGGCAACTTTTGGAAAGCGCGGCGCGGCGTGCTGCTGCGGCAGGCGGGCGGCACCTCGCTCTCGCTGCTCATGCTGTGCGGGCTGTACGAGACGATCCTCGTCTTCGCGCTGCTCACGCTTGGCAGCCAGCTCGCGGCCGATCCGCTTGGCGCGTTCGAGCTGGGCGATACGTTCATGGAGGCGGTCTTCCGCCACGGGCAGATGTCGCCGTGGCTCGAATGGTGCCTCATCGGCGGCTATCTCGCGGCGATGACGCTCGTGGAGCTGTTCTATGTCGGCGGCGGCTTCGGACTTTACCTGAACAGCCGCACGACCCTCGAAGGCTGGGACGTGGAACTCGCCTTCCGCCGTCTCGCGCGGAGGCTCGGGAAAGCTGCGGCAATTCTGGCAGCCCTGCTGATCCCGCTGTGCTCCGCGCACGCCGGGGAAACAAAGCCAACCGCAAAACCCGCGGTGCAACTTTCCCCCGAGGGACGCGCGATCCACGACGTGCTCGCACACGAGGATTTCAAAGTCCACGAGCGGGAAACCAGCGACTGGGTTCCGGACGGCAGCGAACCCACGCCGGGCTTCAAGGCACTGGGCTGGTTCGAGTCGCTCGGCAATGTGCTTTTCTACGCAGTCATCACCGGGCTGTGCGTGCTCGTCGCGTGGCTCATCTGGAAAAACCGCGAATTTTTCAGGCGCGGCGATCGCCCGGGAAAAGCCGCGCCATCCGGCCCGCGCACGCTCATGGGCATGGATGTCGCGCCGGATTCGCTGCCCGCCGACATCGCCGCTGCCGCCCGCGCGCGATGGGATGCCGGCGATACGCGCGGGGCGCTCAGCCTGCTCTATCGCGGCGCACTGAGCTGGCTCATCCACTCCGCGCACGCGCCCGTGCGCGACGGCGACACGGAGGGCGACTGCCTCCGACACGCCGGCGTGATCGCGGAAGAAGTGCGGCGCGAATATTTCGCCGTGCTCACCGGGCAATGGATCACGGTCGCCTACGCCGAGCGCGCGCCCGGCGTGCGCGAGGTCGAGCGTCTGCTCGGCTCGTGGCCGTTTGCGGAGGAAAAAATGTGATGGGCAATTTTTCCACATCGCCGACCGCCGTGCGCGCACTCATTTTCTCCCTCGTGGCGCTCGCGCTCTGCTCGTGCCGCCGGGTCACGCACAAGGAAATCATCGGCTACCAGGGCCCGGCACGGCAGGATCCGTTTCTCGCCGCCGAACGCTTTTTGCAGAAGGAGCGGCAAGGTGCGCGCGTGGTAAACCGCCTCAAGGATCTCGCGACGCACCGTGGCCCGCTCATTGCGTCGTCGCAGTCGTTCATCAACTACGGCGACGCCCACAACGTGATCGACTGGGTGGAAGAAGGCGGCCATCTCATCCTCCTGCTCGAAGGCGCGGAACGCTGGCGCAACGACTGGAAGGACGCGGGCATTTTCGAAATCCTCAAAGCCCACAAGCGCGAGGCCGAGGAGACAAAGCTCCTCGATGCGCTCGGCATCTCGGGCCACGATGAGGACGGCGATTCCTTCTCCGCGCATCAGGGAAAACGCACCGCCAGTGTGGGCCGCAGCAAACTCACCGCCGAGCTCGCGGGACAATTCAGCGCCACCGGCGATGCCGCGCTCGCAGACGTGTGCTTCGGCGACAAGGATGCGCCCGCGCTCGCGAGCTTCCCGTTCGGCGAGGGACGTGTGACCGTGCTGGCAAATGCGCGCCCATTTCGCAACCGCTGGATCGGCGAGCACGATCACGCCGCGCTGCTCGCCGCGCTCGTGGATCTCGGCCAGCGCGGCGAGGTGTGGTTCCTGAACGGCGCTCGCGTATCGTTTTGGAAAATGCTCTGGGAGCGCGGCTGGATGGCGCTCGTCGCGCTCGCCGTGTTCTTCGCCGCGTGGCTGTGGAAAAATCTCCCGCGCCTCGGCCCACTGCGCACGCCGCCGGGCCAGACGGTGCGCGACTTCACCGCGCACCTCGCGCTCACCGGCGCATTCCTCTGGCAGCAGCGCGAGCCGGACACGCTGCTCCAGCCACTGCGCGATGCCGTCACCGCCGCCGCCACGCGGCTCGGCTGGCACACGAAGGATCCGGATTTCACCGCGAAGATCGCCGCACGCAGCGGCCTCGCCGAAGCACGCGTGGTCACCGCGCTGCGCGCCGCGGGAATCCGCGAGCGAAATGTCTTTCTCCGCATCACGCAGGATCTGCGAAAAATCGCGGACGAACTCCGTGCGAAAACCACGATCACCTAAACCAATCACGCAATGGACCCCACACCCGAATCCCAACCACCCGCACCGCCGCAGCATTCGCCATTTGAATTCGCCGTCGAAGTGATGAACACGATCCGCCGCCGCGTCGGGCGCGTCTTTCTCGGACAGGCCGCCGTGCTCGATCAGGTGCTCGCGGCATTCCTCGCGGGCGGGCACGTGCTCATCGAAGGCAAACCCGGCCTCGGCAAGACGCACCTCGTCCTTGCGCT
>JANXWQ010000285.1 GCA_025351065.1 Chthoniobacter sp.
TACGCCGCGAGCGCCTCGTCATATTTCCCCGCCGTCTCGAGCGAGGAGGCGAGCGCGAGCCCTGGCAGCGTGAGGGTTTTGCCGGTGCCGGTGGCGCCGGCGATGAGGCCGTGGCGGTTGCCCCTTTTGGGCTCGAAGAAAATTTCGGCCTGGCCTTTGGCGATGAGAAATGGAGTGGACATGGATGTGGGGTGGTGGGCCGCGAAGCTAGGGCTGATGCGGCTCGCGGGGCGAGCGGAATGTTTCTGACCCGCGCCGGAAAACAAAAAACGCGAGCGGTGAAGCTCGCGTTTTTTGACAAAAAATTCTCGGTGCCGAGGACTACGGGCTGACGGGCGTGGGCGGTGTCGGCGCTTTGACGCCGGTGAGGTTTGGCGGGAAGCCGAGCGCGCCGGGCAGGTAGGGCGAGCCCTGCGGCCCGAGGGCGATGGGGTCGTTTTTCGGATCCTTCAGGCTCTTGGGATCCATCGGCCCTTCGGCGATTTCCTTGCCGTCTTTGCCATCGCCACCGCTGAAGCCGGCCACGGCTTCGGGCTTGAGGCCGACTTCGTAGGCGTTCAGCGACAGGTCGCCGAACGAATCGAGTTCGCGAATAGTCAGCGTGTCGGCGGCGTTGGCGGGCGTCCAGCGGACGACGAGCTTCGAGGCCTGCACGGCGGGGAAGTCGGCGTTCGGGCGCGAGTTCGTGCCGTCGAGGACGATGCTGGTGAAGGGTGTGCGGCCTTCCAGCGAGACGGGTTTTGCCGCCGCGGGTGTGGAGCCGGCGGCGGGGATGCTCGCCGGGGCGACGGCGTCGGCAGCAGCCGCGGCGTCGTTGATGGCGAAGAATTCGATTTTGCCCTTGGGTGCGCCGTCGGTGAGCAGGGCGATGCGGGAGATGCTCTGCACGCCGTTGTAGCTGATGACCGCGCCGGACTCGTTGGTCGAGGCATTGAGGGTCAGGCCGCTCTCGGGGTTGTCGTCGATGGCTTTCTGCCACGGCAGGAAACCGTCGGGCGAATTGGCGCTGCTGACGCGGCCCTGGGCGTAGATGCCGTTGAGGCTGAAGGCGGTCTTGTCATTGGTGTACTGGCCGAAGATGGCGCGCGCATCAATCACGGCTTCGCGCTTGCGCAGGCTGTAGTCCACCGCGGCGCGCTCGCCATAGAGATACATGCTGAAGAGCGGGCCGGGATCGGCGAGGTCGGTCTGGATGAGGACGTATTTCGCGAAGCGGCTGAACGGCTTGGTGAGCTTCTTTTCGTTGACCGAATCGAAGGCGGCGTTCTGCACGAGCGGCGACCAGGATTTTGCCCCCGGCGCGGCGGGCTCGTCGCCGGCGTAGAGCGAGATGGTGCCGGCGGCGGGCCGCGAGGAGACGCTGAAATTGGAAAGCATTTCCGGTTCGGGCAGGGCGATGAGGTAGCTCTGCTTGCCGGCCTTCACGGGCCAGCCGGTGGAGATGTCGTCATCGAGCCAGGCGGCGGCGGCTTCGGTCGGGACGAAGGTTTGGCTGGCGGGGTTGAAGATGAAAAGATTCGCGCCGAGATGCTGGCGGGCGAAGTTCTTTGGAAACACCTGGAGCTGCTTCGCGGCGGAGTCATTTTCCGCGGCGACGGCGAGCGTGGTGCAGACGGCCGATACGAGTGAGACGATGGATGTGGTCTTCATAGTTTTGCCTTGTTTAAGGAATTTTGAGTTGGATTGGAAACAAAATTTTTCGAACCCGAATGGGCGATCGTTGTTCTGGAAATTTGAGCGAGTATGGTTATTTTTTGTCGGGTGACAAGGATTTTTTGCGATTTTTTCTAACGCGCGCACGGTCTGCGCTTATCGCATCTTTGGGATTGGCAAGCGCCAGCGAAGCGGCTAACGCTTTTACCCGGCAGTTTGCCAGGCTCCGGGGAACGCTCCCTGCAACATGGCGGACTCCGATCCCAGAAAAAACTCCGCCAAGCTCTATCCGTGAACACCAACGAATCCAACGCCCCAATGAATGACTCCGCCAAGACTTCCCGTTTTTCCGCCGGCCAGAAACTGGCGAGCTGCTACGGCCTGAAACAGCGCCTCGCCGGAGCCGGCGAAACTGAAATCTGGCTCGCGCATGACGAGGTGCTGGGCAAGGACGTGTCGCTCCATTTTGTGCCGCAGGCGCTGCTCGGCGACGCGGCGGCGCTGGGCGAGCTGCGGCGCGAGGTGAAACGCACGCGGCAGTTGATTCATCCGAACATCCTGCGCGTCTATGATCTCGTGGAGGACGAGGGCTGGGCGGCGGTTTCGATGGATGCGTTCGACGGCGAAGCGCTCGCTGCGCGGCTGGCGCAGGCAGAAGGCGCGGGGCTCGATCCCGAGGCGCTGCTGCCGTGGGTCACGCCGCTTTGCCAGACGCTCGACGACGCGCACAAGATCAACGTGGTGCACCGCGACATCTCGCCGGACAACATTTTTTTGAGCGGCGCGGGCAAAGTGCTCGTCGCCAATTTCGGCATCGGCCGCAGCGTGGCGGAGGCGGTCGCGCGGATTTCTGGAAATGCAAATCCGCGGCTGGCGGCGGGCAGTCCGCAGCAGCTCGAAGGCGCGGCGGGCACGCGGTTGGACGATGTCTATGCGGTCGGCGCGCTGCTGTTTCAGGCGCTGACTGGGCGGCTGCCTTTGGCCGGCGATGATGTGGCCGCGCAGCTTCAGAAGGTCGCGGCGGTGCCCGCGGTTTGGGGAAAAACTATCGCGGCGTGTCTCGCGAAAAAGCCCGGGGCGCGTCCGCAAAGCGCGGGTGAAATCGCGCGGCAACTGGCTTCGGCGGGCGTGGAAAAAGAAGCCGCGCCTGTGCCCGCGCCCGGCGTGGAGGTGCAGAAAATCGTCGCGCCGGTGGAGCCGAAACCCGTCGTGGCAGCGGCGATTTCCGAGACGGCGAAAAGCGCATCGCCCGCGTCGCTCAAAACGCAGAGCGCGCCCGCGCCCGCGCCGGCCAAGCCAGCCGCGCCGGTTGCCGCGCCGAAGCCAAAGTTTGCGCCCGATGTTTATACCGATCTCAACGCCGGGCGCTCGCGCGTGCCCGCGCTGGGCCTCGCCGTGGCGGCTGGGCTGATGGTCATCGGCGCGGCTGGTTACTATTTCAACGGCTTGGGCGCGGGCGCGCAGGGCACCGACGCGGCCACCGGGTTCACCGCGGCCGACCAGCCCGAGGGTTCGGAGATCCGCTCGGTCAGCAACAAAATCGAAGCGCCCGCGCCGCCGCCCGCCGTGGAAAATCCTGAGTCCGAGCCCGCGCCCGCCGTTGCGCCTGCGCCGGTGAAGCCTGCGCAACTCGTCGTCGCGGCTGCGCCCGTGGCGGCTCCCGCGCCTGCGCTCGCGCCCGTTGTCGCCACGCCGCCGGTGGCCGTGGGTGAGGAGGAAAAGGCGGTCGCGGAAAAAGCGGCGGCTTTGGAAAAAGCGAAGCAGGCCGCGCTCGCCGCGGAAAATGGGCGCGCCGACATGGCCAGGCAGCAGCAGCAGGCCGACGCCGCGGTGGCCGAGGCGCAAAAGGCTTTGGAGCAAAAAGCCAAGGCCCTGGGACCGGTGAAAAAAGGTGCCGAAGAAGTGCTGGCCCAGCGCAAAAAACTCGAGGATGAGCAGAAGGCCGCCGACCTCGCCGCCGAACAGGCCCGGCAGCTTGCGGCGGAAAAGGCGCGGGTGGCCGACGCGGCGAAAAAGGCCATCGCCGACCTTGAGGCGAAGAACAAAGAAAAGCTCGCCGCGCAGGACAAGGGCGAGGCGGAAATGCTGGCGTTGCAAAAGACGCTCGCCGACCGCCAGCAGTCCGCCGCGGGTGTGGCCAAAGCGGCGGCGAGTGCCGATGCGGTGCGGCAGCAGCATTTGGCGATGATCCGGCTGGGCGAACAGGAGGTCGAGCAGGCGAAGGCGGTGGCCGCCGAAGCGCGCCGCCTGCGCGAGGAGGCCGAGGCCGAGCGCCGCAAGCTGGGCTCGGAACTGGCCGACATGCAGAAGATGATGGACAAGAAAAAAGCGGAGATCGAGGAGCGGCTGAAGCGGCTCGAAAATCCTGCCGCCAAGTCGTTGGTGCCTGCGCCGGAGCCGCCCGCGCCCGTCGTCAAGCCTGTCGCTGTGAGCGCCCCGCCGCCCGCGCCCGCACCCGTGGCCACCCCGGCACCGCTGCCACCTGCCACGCCCGTACCGGTCGCTGTGCTGCCGAAACCAATTCCCGCCACGCCCGTCCCAGCGACTCCCGTTCCAGTGGCTGCGGTGCCACCGACTCCGGCCCCCGTGGCGGTTGCGCCGCCGCCCGCCGTGCCTGTGCCGACGGCACCCGCGCCCGCGCCCGCACTTACCCCGGATGAAGCGACCCAGTTGGTGATGAAAACCGACCTCGCCAAACTGACCCCGCCGTCCGTGCCGAAAATCACCGCCCCGGCTGTCGGCGGCGAAAACAGTCTCGGCATGCGTTTCGTCCCGGCGGGCGATGTGGATTTCTGCATCTGGCAGACGCGGGTGAAGGACTTCGACGTTTTCGCCCGCGCGGTGAATCTTAAGTCGTCCGCGTGGCGCGGCCCCGGTTTCAAACAAGGGCCGGATCATCCCGTGGTGAACGTGAGCTGGGTCGAGGCGGTTGCTTTTTGCAAATGGCTCACCGATGCCGAGCATAAGGACGGCACGCTGCCCGCGGCGCAGTTTTACCGCCTGCCCACCGACCTCGAATGGAGCAAAGCCGTGGGGCTGCCCGAGGAAACCGGCAAGACGCCCGAGGCCCGCGATATGGGCGTGTCCGATGTCTATCCGTGGGGCACGCAATGGCCGCCGCCGCCGCGGGCCGGAAATTACACGGGTGAAGAAACCGGCTCGGATGTCGCCATCAAAGGCTACGACGACGGCTTCGCCTGGACTTCGCCGGCGGGCAGTTTTCCGCCCAACAAACTCGGCATCTACGACATGGGCGGCAACGTCTGGCAGTGGTGCATGGACGCCTGGAACAACGACTCCAAGGCGAAAGTGCTGCGCGGCGCCTCGTGGTACAACGGCGCGCTGAAGCTCAGCCTGCTGTCCTCGTGCCGCGTCCACGCTTCGCCGGACAGCAGCACGGATAACTACGGCTTTCGCATCGTCCGCGTCTCGGAGTCCGGCCGGGCGGTAAAAAAGTAAGCTATCCGGCAATCGCAAAAGCCCCGCGCTTTTAGGGTTGCCAAATTTCCCAGTTTCGCCAAACCTCCGCGCCTTAACACCTGCCCGACACCTAAGACAGCCATGAAAAAACCCATCGCCCAATCCCTCATCATTCCAGCCCTGCTGCTTGTCGCGACACCCGCGGCGACTTTCGCCCAGGAGTTTTTCCGCGACCTTGGCACCTCCCGCTCCTCTGGAGGCATCGGGCCGGTCTATCCGTCGGAATACACCTATGAAGACGCCTCGCCCAGCGGCCTCGCGCCGCTGCGTCCGGGACAGGAATTGAACGCGGCCCAGGCGGCCGAGGAAGCCGACCGCTACAACTTTGCCATCGGCCCCGTGCAGTTCGGTTTGGCTGCCGGCGTCGGGATCGAGTTCAACGACAACATCACCCTCGCGGATCATGACCGGATCGAGGATTTCATCTTCCGTCCCTCTCTCGACCTTCAGGCGTCCTGGCGGCTCAGCGAGCTGAACACCTTGAAGCTCTCCATCGGGGCCTCTTACGCCAAATACTTCGACCACTCGGAATTCGACAGCCGCAGCGTCCTCCTTTCGCCCAACTCCGAACTAGCCTTCACCCTCTATGTTGGCAGCGTCAAAGTCACCCTTCGCGACCGGCTCAGCTATCAGGAAGACAGCTACAGCCTCGCCACCCTGAGCAACACCGGCACGCCCTACCGCCGCTACGAAAACCAGGCCGGCATCCAGTTGAACTGGGCCATCAACGACAAGCTCGAACTCGCCGGTGGTTACGATCATTACAACCTCTGGACCGTAGGCGATGCTTTCGCGCTCCAGGATCGCGCCATCGACACGATCTTTCTCAAGCCGTCCTACCAGATCGTTCCCGGCATCAAAATCGGCGTCAGCGGCTCTTACAGCTTCATCAACTTCGACAGCGCCGACCGCGGCGACGGCCACGGCCTGCTCGTCGGGCCTTTCGTCGAATGGCAGGTCTCCGAATACACCAACCTGCACCTCGAAGGCGGCTATCAGGAACTGCAGTTCGACAAAGGCGGCGACTTTAGCAACCAGGCCATCGACCAGCTCGGCCTCAGCGCCGCCGACGCCGCCGCCGTGCGCTCGGTTTTGCGCGACAACGAGGACGCCAGCACCTTCTACGTCAAGTTCGAGATCGACAACAAACCATCCGACATCTTCGACCACCGCCTCGCCTTTTCCAAGACCGCGGAAATCGGCTTTTCCACCAACTCCTACGACCTCTACCATGTGGAATACGACGCCAACTGGAAGATTTTCCAGCACACCGAAATCGGCCCCGTGGTCTTTTACGAATACTACACCACCTCGGGCAACATCGGTGAAAAGGCCCATCGCGTCGGCGCCGGTCTTGGTATCCGCTATCATTTTTCAAATTCCCTCACCCTTGGGCTCGATTATCGCTTTATTGCCAAGGACTCAGATTTGGAAGGAGCCGACTACCGCCAGAACCTTGCCTTCCTGAGTCTCTACTACAAATTCTAAACCCCGCCGACATGGCCTATGCCTAGCTATCTCATCCGCCTCACCAGCATCGCCGCGCTTTGGCTTGCGGCTGCACTGGCCGGAAGAGCGCAGGGCGTGGTGCCGCGCGCCGTGCCTGTCACGCCCGGCTATCAGACCCAGCCCGGCTACGCC
>JANXWQ010000347.1 GCA_025351065.1 Chthoniobacter sp.
GGCACCACCGCGGGCATCATTGGCAAACTCACCGTCGCGGCGGCGATGATCGCATGGTTCCTCATCGCCACGCTGGTGCGCTGACGCGAGCCGCTTTTGGCCTTTGCCACGCAGCTTCCAGCCGCCTACTTTTCCGCCCCATGAAAATTCCCCTCCGCCTCACCCTCGCCGTCCTCGCCCTCACGCTCGCCCACGCTTCGGCGGGCGAAAAATTCGCCATCGACCCGGTGCATTCGACCATCGGTTTTAAGGTGAAGCATTTGTTCAGCTACGTCACCGGGCGGTTCGATGCGGTGGCGGGCACCATCGACGTCGATCCGGCGAAACCGGAGAACTCGTCCGTCGAGGTGAAGATCGAAACCAAGAGCGTGAACACCGCGAACGAGAAGCGCGACACGCACCTGCGCTCGCCGGATTTCTTCGACGTGGAGAAGTTTGCCGACATGACTTTCCAAAGCAAAAAGGTCACCCGCACCGGCGACGACACCGCGGATGTGACCGGCGATTTCACGCTGCACGGCGTGACCAAAGAGGTGACGCTGAAGGCAAAATTTCTCGGCAAAGGGAAGGGGATGACCGGCGGCTTGCAGACGGGCTGGGAGGCGAAGACCACGATCAAGCGGAGCGATTACGGGCTGACCTGGGGCAAGCTGATCGAAGGCACCGCGGTGGTCGGCGACGACATTGAGATCGACCTGCTGATCGAAGCGCCTGCGGCGAAGTCGTAAGGCAGGCCGCGCTTCGGCGTCGCATGCATCGGGATTCAGCGGCACGGCCTTGCCAAAGCGCGGGCGCTCGGCTGTCCTCTCCGCTCCCCCAAAATCCTATGACCAATCTTTTTGATCTCTCGAATGAAGTCGCCGTCGTGATCGGCGCGACCGGGGTGCTCGGCGGCGCGCTGGCCGATGGCCTCGCGGCGGCGGGCGCGCAGGTGGCCGTGCTCGGACGCAGCGCGGAGCGTGGCGAGGCGCGGGTGAAAGCGATCCGCGCTGCGGGCGGGCGGGCGCAGTTTTTCAGCGTGGATGCGATGGACCGCGCCTCGGTCGGCGCGGCGCATGCGGCGATCCGCAGCGCGCTCGGCGAGCCGTCCATTCTCGTCAACGCCGCGGGCGGCAACGACCCGCGCGTGACCGTCACCGCCGAGCGCTCCATCGAAAGCATCGCACTCGAAGACTGGCGTGCGAGCTTCGACCTCAACCTCGTCGGCGGCGTGCTCCTGCCGTGCCAGGAATTCGGCCCCGGCATGTGCGTGCGGGGCAGGGGATCGATCATCAATATCGCCAGCGTCAGCGCGCACCTCCCGCTGTCGCGCGTCGTCGCGTATTCCGCGAGCAAGGCGGCGGTGCTTTCGCTCTCGCAATTCCTCGCCCGCGAATGGGCGACGAAAGGCGTGCGCGTGAACACGATCACGCCCGGCTTTTTTCCCGCGGAGCAAAACCGCAGGCTGCTTTTCAACGACGACGGTTCGCCGACTGCGCGGACGAAGGCGATCTGGGGCCACACGCCGATGCAGCGTTTTGGCAAAAGCGAAGAACTCATCGGCGCGTGCGTCTTCCTCGCCGCCGAGGGCGCGAGCAGCTTTGTCACCGGCAC
Source organism: Chthoniobacter sp. (assembly GCA_025351065.1). Lineage (GTDB taxonomy): Bacteria > Verrucomicrobiota > Verrucomicrobiia > Chthoniobacterales > Chthoniobacteraceae > Chthoniobacter. Next base: position 1,594 of record JANXWQ010000347.1, read on the forward strand.
CGACATCCGCGTGGATGGCGGGTATCTGAGCCAGACGATTTAGGAAAGTCTCACGCAAAGACGCCAAGGCGCAAACGGCTGAAGCACGGCAAAACCCCTTTGCGCCTTGGCGTCTTGGCGTGACAACTTGCAGGCATGTCCACGCTCTCCCACATCGCCCCCGGCGGAACTTTTCTCGATGCCGCCCAGGCCCGCGCGCTGATCGCGCAGGCGTGTCCGGCGAAGGATTATCGCGACAAGAAAATCCTGCTCATCGTGCCGGATGCGACGCGGACGTGTCCGCTGGGCATGCTCTTCGCCGGGCTGCATGCGCAGCTCGGCGCGGTGGTGAAAAATTTCGACGTGATGATCGCGCTCGGCACGCACCAGCCGATGAGCGAGGAGGCCATCTGCGAGCGGCTGGAGATTACCTCGCAGGAAAGGCGTGCGACTTACTCCGGCGTGCGCTTTTTCAACCACGAGTGGGACAACGCCGCCGCGCTCCGCCACATCGGCGACCTCACGCTCGACGACACGCGCGCGCTGACCGGCGGGCTGCTCGCGCTGGAGGTGCCGGTAAAGGTGAACGCCCGCATCTTCGACTACGACCAGCTCGTCATTTGCGGGCCGGTTTTTCCGCACGAGGTCGTCGGCTTTTCCGGCGGCAACAAATACCTCTTCCCGGGCATCAGCGGGCCGGAGGTGCTGAACTTTTTCCACTGGCTCGGCGCGGTCGTCACGAACCCAATGATCATCGGCAACAAATGGACGCCCGTGCGCAAGGTCGTGGATCGCGTGGGCGCGATGGTCACGGTGCCGAAGATGTGCCTGTGCATGGTCGTGGATCACGCGCAGCTCGCGGGGCTTTTCATCGGCAGCCCGGAAGGCGCGTGGGACGAGGCCAGCGAGCTGTCGAAGCGGCTGCACATCGAATACAAGGAGCGCCCCTTTCACACCGTGCTGAGCTGCGCTCCGAAGATGTACGACGAGCTGTGGGTCGGAGGAAAGTGCATGTACAAGCTGGAGCCGGTCGTGGCCGACGGCGGCGAGCTGATCATCTACGCACCGCACATCCACGAGATCAGCCTCACCCACGGCCACCTCATCCGCGAGATCGGCTACCACTGCCGCGATTATTTTTTGAAGCAGTGGGACAAATTCAAAGACGTGCCCTGGGGGACGATGGCCCACAGCACCCACGTCCGC
>JANXWQ010000363.1 GCA_025351065.1 Chthoniobacter sp.
TAAAGCCAGAAGGTGACGGAGGCACCCGGTTTTACGTCCGGCACTTTGACCCAGGCATAGGCCTCGTTGAGCAACCCATCGTAGCGTTCGAAATGAAACTTCAGCGGCGTCTTGTCGTCAGCCGCGATAAAGCGGACATCGCTCCCGTCGTCGCGCGCGGTGCCAAACTGGAAGTTGCCGTCGTAGAGGCGCAGCAGCACCACGCTGGTGCCAGCCGCATCGGTGATCGCACCCGCCGCCGGATCAAGAGTTACCTTTTTGCGCACCGTCCACTGCTCATTCCACCACGCTCCGGCGTTGGTGGGCATGGCTAGCATCACTAGCATGAATAGCAATCCAGCTAGCAATGGGTGGAGGCAAGTAAGTCTCAGATGTTTTGGCAAAGCGGGCATTGGTGACGGGTGCTAAAAGTCGGCCCACACCCTGAAGGTCAGCAGGAGGTCATGGGCATGGGTGTGCGACTGGCTGATGAGCGGCAGGCCGGCGTCGATGGAGCCGTTGAGGTGATCCAACAGCCGGAGGCGGCTGCCGAAGCCGATGCTGGCCATGTCGAAGGTGGAAACCTGGTCAGGCAGCGGGTTCTGGATGGTCAGGTGCCCGCCGTCGGCAAAGGCATAGACACGCCACTCGCCGGCCTTTTCACCAAGCCAGCCGAGCAGCGGTGGGCTGCGCAGTTCGACAGAGCCAAAGCCCGCGCTGTCACCCGGCACTTCGCCCTCCAGATAGCCGCGGGCGGTGCCGAGTCCGCCGCCGCTGAACTGCTCACTGCTGACCAGGGGCTGGCTGGAAACCTGCCCCTGCACTTTGCCAAAGACCTGGAACCCGGCGGGCAGGTCATGGGTGTGGGACAGGTCGCCGCGCAGGTAGATAAAGCTGCCATCCGCGCGGAAACGGCTGTTTTCAAACTCCTGCGGACTGCTGCCCAACCCGCGGATATGAAAGTAAAGCCCGGCATTGAGCTCGGTCAGCGATCCTTTGGGTGCCCAGGTAGCATTGTAGTTGGCGCTCAGCGGGTAGTAGGTGATCGGTGCCTTAATGGCCGGTGTGCCCACGCCGACGAATACGTCTTGGTCGAAGTGCTTGTAATCGATACCTAGGCTGACTGACTGAAAGAAGTCCTTCCCCGGCGGCAGGCTGACGATGGCCCGCGCCCCGAGTATCTCCCCCTTGCCGGCGACGGCGCTGCCGCCTAGCGTGGAGACGTTCGAGTCCTGCTTCGTGCCAAGCACCATGAGGCTGAGCCAGTCCACATCGCGCAAGCGTGCCTGGTAATAGGCGGAGAGCACTTTCACGTCGTTGGTATTTTCGGGCGACACTTGAAAGCTCAGACCGGCGGTGTGGCCGAGTTGCCAGAGGTTGCTGTAGCTGACCGAGCCATTCACCCGGAGCTGGGTGGTGTCGGGGCTGTAGCGGTTGTTTAACTCGATGCTGCCATGCAGCGGCAGCGAGTCTTTGACATTAAGATCAATATCCACGGTGCCCGGCTCGGCTCCGGGTTTCGCCGCGGATTTAATCTGCCGGTCGGGCCATTGGCCCAACGCGATCATTTCGCGGGTAACGTCATTGAAATTTGGCACCTGTCCCTCAGCCAGCGAGGGCACACGCCGCTTGATCTCTGCGAGGGAAAAGTAACGCGACCCATGCACCCGCAGCCGTCCGACGGTGGCCTCGGTGACTTGCAGCATGATGATGCCGCCGCGCCCGTCCTGGGGAGGCACCTGCACGGCCACCGTCTGATACCCTTTGTCCTTGTAAACTTTCTCCAACGCCGCCCGAGCATGCTCCACATCCTCTGTCGTGCGGCCCGGCCCGAGGAAGGGATACACCGCCTCACCGATCTCTCCCTGCTTGAGCAGGTGCGAGCCTTCGACCCGATACTCATGGATAAAGAGTGGCCCGGCACCCGGCGCGGCGGGACTCGCAGGCGGCGGCGCTACCGGCGAAGCTGGGGCCGTGACGGCGGCGTGCAACGCGCTGCCTAGGCAAACAGCCAGGGTCGCCGCGAAGGCCGCGCTCAATAGCTGCGGCCCTGGGTAACAGGTGGCGAAAATGGGACGTGGGTTGCGCAAGCGAAAGGGTGCGTTCGGATAATGTTTGAGGCCAAAGTTTCACGGCTCCCCGGTTCGGAGGCAGAGGGCCGTGTGTCTGGTTCAGGTTATACGAAGCGGCTGGGATTTGGTGGTGGGGCGAGACAGGCGGGGTGCCTTCATCGCTTGCTGTGACTTCCTCATTCCTAGTAGTGCCCCCCATGTGGCGAAAGCTGGCGATTGTTAAGATCGGGGGTCGATTGTGGCGCAAACGCCACAATCACCGGCAAGACTCAATCCGAGTTACGGAAATATGGCAGTCAGGTGACAGCCGTCCTGGCCTGCGTCTGGCTTTCCTCTCGCGGTGGGAAGGTTTCGTTGATGGCGGGCCGGCGATGTCTTCAACACCGCAAATTTTGCGCGACCACGGTTGAGGCGTTGACCCGCTCCAGCCGGGCCGACAGCATGCGCGGCATGCGCTTTGCCAACGTCCGTCCGCCGGACTGGCTCCCGGTTTTCGGCCTCATGTTCTTCGCGGCCTGGCTCCCGCTTTGTGCCACCGCGGAGGAGGATGCGGCGGAGCGGCGCTTCCTCTACGGCGCCGAGCCGGGCAA
>JANXWQ010000241.1 GCA_025351065.1 Chthoniobacter sp.
GCCGGCCCCTCGAGCCGCGTCACCATCGCCACCTCGCTGTTGCTCACCGCGAAATGCACCAGCGCCCCCTGCGGAAAGGACAGCAGCGGCTCGGCGGCCTTCCCCTTCGGCTTCGGGTGCCGATCAAAACGATACTGGTCGGTCGCGTCGCCGATGCTTTGGGTAAAATCCGTCTTCAACTCCGCCGTGGCCACCGGCAGGCCGTTGAGGAAAAGCACGAGGTCGAGGCTGTTCTCATTGTGCAGCGAGTAGCGCACCTGCCGCACCACCCGCAGCCGGTTCGCGGCGTAGCGGGCGAGGATGTCCGCATTGATCGCCAGCGCCGGTTTGAACTCCGCCAGCTTCAGCGGCTGCTTCAGTCCCAGCAGCTCGATGCCCTGCCGCAGCACCTCCAGCGTCCCGCGCGCGTCGAGCTGATCCCGCACCCGCGCTAGCAACACCTCACCCGCCTGCGCGCCGTGGTTCTTCGTTAAAGTCTCCCAAGCCTGCGGCTGCGTAGCCTGCACCCACGCCAGCACATCCGCCGGGAAAAGCGCCCGCGCCTGGTCGTAGCCCGCCGCGTCGCCCTCGGCATATAGCCAGCCATTCGCGGCGAGGTGCGCGCAGATTTCCGTCTCGAAATGGATTTCGCGGTGCAGGCTCACGCGGCGTTCATGGCCGCTACATGGATGGAATGAAACTAAAAAGACCATGCACCATCCCGGTCACAGTAAGTTCCGGTTTGCAGACGATAGCCCGGTGCGAAAGAATGCCTCCCTCGCATGGACCCCCAACTCCGCACATTGATCGACCACTCGAAGTATTACCAAGGCGCGGTCCGGGAGGTGGCGGCGTTGCTGCCCGCAGCGGATGAGGAGCTGAGCGCACTGATCGCGGAAGCCACCGCCGCGGGAGATCAATTGGCCTTTATGCTGATCACGACTGCCGCGCTGGACGCCGGACGCCGCGTGGGCGCGGAGCATCTGATGGATGGCACAGGACTGATGCCCGGTGCGATCTGGCTGGGGGCTCTCGCTTGGAAAATGGAGGGCGACGTGCCCGGAGCACTGATGGCCGCAATGACGCGGGGCGTGCTGTCGCGGGAGGTCCACGCGTGCGCGCTCTTCATCGTGGCGGCGTGGTGCGCGGAGGGGCGCGGAGGAGGACTTCCGGCAGGTTTTGTCGCGGAGGCGCGGCTTTTTGCGCGGTTGAAGGGGTTGAAAATGGAAGCCGCGGCCTACATGGCGGCGGCGGCCTTGAAGGCGGGGGACGAGGGAATCCGGGCCGTGCTCGCCCACAACTCGCCGGCCTTTGTTTCCGAAAAGGTGGACCCGCTCACGGCGACATTCGGGCAGACGCGCCTGAAGCACTTTGCGGCTCCCGTGATGACTCTGGTTCCTGCCGCGGCTGAAACGGCCCTGGCGCAGGGCCGGACGATGCGGCGCTCCGTGGAGAAGCTGGGCCGCAACGATCTCTGCCACTGCGGGAGCGGGCAGAAATACAAGCGCTGCTGCTTTGGGAAGGACCAGGAGCGGCTGCATTTTTCCTCGGAGGTGGCGGGCAAGACTCACGCGGAACTGCGCGCCGAACCGGAGGCCGGCCTCACGGAATCGCGGCTCAAAGCGCTGCCCGTCTTCGAGCTGGCGCGGCTCGATCCGCGCAAAGTGCCGGAGACCCTGCGGCGCAGCTATATCACGCATGTCACGGGTTTTCAGTTGCTGGATCGCGCGGTCGAATACTTCGAGGTGCTGGACTGGAGTGAGGAGCGCGGGAAGGAGTGGGATTTCGTCCTCTTCGTTGTCATGCGCGAGCAGCGCAAGGAGATCGCCGAGCGCATGGTGGCCGTCCGCACCCGGCATGAGCCCGTGCATGACTTGCGAGACGGCATCCGCCTCCTGCTCGCGCGCGACGATCCTGCCGCGGAGCTGCGGGTTTTCGAGGAGACGGCGGCGAAGATTCTCCGCGCGACGGACCCGGACGAGCTGGAAACGCTGGCCTACGGCGTCCTCTGCTCGCGCTGCACCGCCCTCGGGATTGTCATCTGCCGCAGCCTCCTCCCCCTCCTGCCGCGCAAGGAGGCCGCCTTCCTCCTCGAACAAATCCTTGAGACCCGCGACAAGCTAAACCTCCCGCCCGACGATCCCTTCAGCGATGTGCTGGAAAAACGGCTCGCCGAGGAAACGCTGGACGAGGGCACCGATGCCGCCGCCCTCCGCACCGCCCGCCAGCGGCTCGATGCCAAGGCCGCCGAGGTGCGCGAGCTGAACGAGAAGATCGCCCGCCAGCACCGCGAACTCGAACGGCGGGAGCGGCGGCCCGCAGCCAGCCCGCAGGATGCGCCCCACGCTCCGGCGGATGATTCCGGGCTGCGCGAGATGCGCTTCAAGCTGGAGCAGCTCAAGGGCACGCTCAACGAGCGTTCGGTCGAGCGCACGGCCCTCCGGCGCGAGTTGGAAAAGGCGCGCGAGGATCTCGATGCACTGCGCCACGGCCCGGCGGCGGCGGCCCCGGCGGAAAACGGCGGGGATGAGGAGGCCCACTACCTGCCGGAGGAGCCCGCCGGCAACCAGCCCCTGCGGCTCCCGGAGTTTCCCCCGAAATTCCGCGAAACCCTCGGCGCCCTCCCGCGCCAGGCCGCGCGCGCGGCGCTGGCCATGATCGGGCGTCTGGCCGGTGGCGAGCCCGCGGCTTTCGCCGGAGTCGTCCAGCTCCGGGCCTGCCCCGGCATCCTGCGCCAGCGCATCGGCAGCGAGCACCGGCTGCTCTTCCGCCTCCTCCCCGACCGCGTGCAGGTGGTCGATCTCATCAACCGCCGCGATCTCGACCGCCGGATTAAGAGCCTCCGCGCCGCCGGGTAGCAGGATGGGCAGAGGAGATGATCGGGAACCTCCGGCTCCGGGGTTCGGCGGCGTTTTCCGCTCACCCGCGCACGTCGATCTGGCCGGTGACGGCGGCGGAGATGAGCGCGGTGCGGCGTTCTTGCAGCAGCTCGATGGCGCGCTGGGCTTCGGCGGTGAGGGTGTCGAACTCTTCGCCCAGCGAAGCGAGGCGCTCTCTGATTGCGAGTTGTTCTTCGAGCGGCGGCAAGGGCACGCGAATCTCGCCAAGCTGGCTACGGCTGATGCGCAAACGAAAGCCGCCGCCGACTCGACACAGCGCGTCGATCCAAGAGATCCACGGCACGGATGAAAGCAACGAGACGACAAACTCGGGTAACACATCATCGGCGACCTTGAGGATCGCATTGTCAACGGAGGTAATCATGCGCACGCCAAGATCGGGAGCCAGACAAGCCCGTCCGACGGGACCATCGAGACGGCAAATCAGAACATCGCGCGGCTTCACCTCGGTGCATTGAAGCTCATTGAATGTATCTTCAGACACGTATCGAAAGCCCTGCTCCTTGAAATTGCCGATGCCAACATTTCCGGTTTGCAGGAGGCGGACGCCATCGCTGGTGATGTAGGGCGTTTCGATCCAATCGCCATCGGTG
>JANXWQ010000448.1 GCA_025351065.1 Chthoniobacter sp.
TTTGGGCTAAAGCCCAAGCTGCTTTTTTGCCAGCCGCTGTCACGGCTCCGCGAATTTCACCGACTCCAGCTCCGTCCACACGCTGCCGACGAAGACCTCCGCCTGCACTTTCAAAAGCATCCGGTCGCGGTCGTCCGAGACCCAGATGAAGGCGCGCTTGAACTTCTTGTGCGGCTCCAGCTCCAGCTTTTTCGTGATCCCTTGCAGCCGCAGCTCGCACTTGATGGCGTCGTATTCCTTCCCGCCCACGGGCCGCTTTTCCCGTCCTGCCACGATGATCTCCGCGAGATACGGGTCGCGCGCCGGATAGACGACGAGGCGGTAGGTGTCGCCCTTTTTCATCGGCTGGCTGCGGGTGAAAAGCAGCGCCGTGTGCAGGTCGAAAACATCCGGGCACTTGAACGTCCGCCACTTCGCCGGCGAGGACGCCGCCGGCTTCGACTCCTGCCAGCGCTCCAGCTTGTCCGCGGAAAAATTCACCTTCGCGATGAGCGTCTTCGCTTTGTAGGTCTCCGTCTGCTGGAGCGAAACCGGGCGCAGCGTCGCGGCATCGGCTAGCGCCGTGTGCTGCGCGTCCATCTGCCAGAGCGAGCGGACGAGGCCGGTGGTCTTCGCCGTCACTGTGAGCTTGAGCAGCCCGCCTTTCGTCTTGGAAAAATCGAAGTCCGCCTGCGCCGCGGTGAATTTTCCCCAGCCGAATTTGTAGGTCGCGGTTTGCGCCCGCGGCGCGGGAAAAGGGCCGGGCTCCGGCGGGGTCAGCGTCGCGCGCCAGTCGTCCGCCAGGGCTGATGCGCACAGCATTCCGAGGACGATGGCTGGCTGGCGCATCATGTTTCTCCCAGCCGCACGCGCTCCACCGCGTGCTGCGGAATCCAACCGCGCCCCGCGCCCGGCAGCGTGCAGTAAATCCACTCGCCCCGCTCGCTCAGCACCTGCACGCGGCTGCCCGCGGGCAGCGCCTCCGCCAGCCCCGCGCTGTCCGCCGGGGCCAGCCGCGCCTCGGTGGACTGCACGACGACGATGGCGAGCGTCTGCTCCGGCGCGCGCCACCACAGCACGCCCGCCGCGTACGCACAGACCAGCACGCCCGCGATGGTCGTCAGCCACAGCCCGGATTTTTCCGCGCGCTTGCTCGTGAAAAGCAGCGCGAGTCCAAACAGCGCGAGCCAGCCCGAGGCCGCTGCGACGACCGTCCAGACATCCGCCGACTGCCCGACAAACACTTTGTCCTGCCACACCTCCGCGCGCCTCCGCGCGCCGGTCTGCGTGCGCAGCAGCGCGAGATTCGCCCGCGCCTCCGGGTGCGCGGGATCGAGCGCCAGCGCCCGCTCGTAGTCCAGCATCGCGCGGCCCGGTGCGCCGAGCCGGTAGTCGGCATTGCCGAGGTTGTAGAAAAGATTCGCGCTCCACGCGCCGTCCTCCACCAGCTTTTCGTAGCCAGCTTTCGCCTCGGAAAACTTCCCTTGATCGTAGGCCTGATTCGCCCCCTCGAAATCGCCGCCGCCCGCCAGCGCCCGTCCACAAAGGAACGCCAGCGCCAGCAGCACGACGGCACATCTGGACACGTCAGCTTTTCGCATGGTTCCTCCCAAACGTTTCCAGCGCCGCCAGCACGCGCGCGCGCTCGTCGCCGGACACGCGGCCTTCGTCGCGCCCGCCGCCGGCGAAAAGCAGTTCCGCGCGCGCGTTGAAAACTTCGTCGATGACTTGTGCCGTCGTTTCGTCCGCGGCGACGAGCGCGCGAGCCGACGCTGCATCTACGCCTGCCGCATCCGCGCCGGTGGCGATCGCGGTGTCGATTTGGACTACCCGCGCCGCGCCGTCGAAAAACTCCGCGTGCGCCAATTCACCGCGCCGCAGCTTGGCCAGCAGAGCCGACTTCTCGCGGCGCAGTTTCACCCCACGCGCCGCGTCAGCGCTCGGTCGCCGCCGCAGGCGAAAGCCAATCAGCGCAACGAGCGCAGCCAGCAACCCGGCTTGCGCGAGCAGAAATTCCCGCCGCTCATACAGCGGCGCGAAGGTCCGCGCCGCACTAGCGTCGTAGCGCGGGCCGTGGATGTCCGTGACGTTCGGCGCGTTCGGCGCGATGTCGGGCGCGGGCTTTGTTGCGTCCGCTGCGTCGGGCGCGACCGGCGCGGGCGCGGGCGCGGCGGGCTTGCCGCCATCCGTTTTCAGCGGCGCGGGCTCGCTCGCCAGCGTCACGTATTTTTCCACCTCGGGATCGAAATACGAAAACGTGAACACCGGCATCTGCGTCTTCTTTTCCTCGGGCACCACCGCCGTCTCGAAAGTCTTCGTTCCGCTCATCCCGATCTCGTCGCTCGCGTCTTTTTGGAAAGTGCCCGACGGCGGATAGCTGCGCCAGCCGCGGTCATCCTTCAGTGCGGGGGCTTCCACGCGGTCGAAATTCCCACGCCCCGTCACGCGCAGTTTCATCGTCACGGGATCGCCCACTTTCACCTGACTCGGCCGGCCCTCGCCGCTGAATTGGAAGTTCCCCACCGCCCCGGAAAAATCGCGCGGCTTGCCCGCCGCGGGCAGCGGTTTCACGGTCAGCTCCACCGGCTCGGCCTTCACTTTCACCTGCCGTGTCTCGGCGAAAAATGGATCCCCGAAAACGTCGTCGAGATCGAACATCGACCGCGACCCGCTGCGCCGCGCGCGCGGGATCTGTGCGTTGTAGAGGAGTTCGCCGGGGCCGATGCTGATTTTGCCCGCCTTGCCGGGCGTGATCGCCGTTTTGAAAATGATCAGGTTGTAGTCGCGTCCATTTTTGCTCACCACCTCGGGCTGCTGCGGCTGGGGGAATTTCTGCCTGGTGAAACCTTCGCCCGAAATCTCCGGCATGCCCGCGGTCTGCAGCCGGATGCGCGCATCCACGTAAAGCCGCAGCTCCACGGGGATCATCTCGCCGACGAAGGCCGTTTTCTTCGGCACCGCGATTTCCAAAATCCCCTGCGGATGCGGACGCGCCTCATCGTCCACGGTGCTTTTCTGCACGGTCAGCGTCACCGGCTCGGTCTTCAGCTTTTGCCCGCCCGCGTCCACGTCCACTGCAGGGATGGTGAAAGTCCCATTCTTTTCCGCCGTGACCTCATAGACCTGGATGGTCGTGCTCTCCGAGTGGAAGCCCGTCCCATCCACCCGCATCGAGGTGCTGGTGGACGGCCCGAGGTAGCGGATGTCGAGCCCGTCGGCCTTCACGTCCGGCGGGTCGCCCGCGCGCTTGGCGTTGGTGATGCGGATTTGAAACTGCACCAGCTCGCCGATGACGGTCACGCCCCGGCTGAGGCTCGCTTTCACCGCGACATCCGCCGCCTCCGCGCCCACGCCGAGCACCAGCAACAGCGCGAGCAGCCAGCGCCGCAGCCGCGTGGCGCAGCCTTCCAGGCTGTGGCCGTCCGGCGGGCATCCCGGCCCGCCGTTTCGTTCTGCTGGGAAAAAATTCGTCATCATCACCAATCCTTTAAGACGCGCCCGCCCGCCCTGCGTTCACCGGGCTTGAGCAGATGCACTTTCGTATCCTCGCCCTTCAGCGAATCCAGCAGACCTTTCGCCTGCGCCTCCGTCATTTTGCCCTCCTCGGCGGCCTGCGCCTCCTCGGCTTCCTGCTGCTGCGCATCGGGCTGAGACTGGGGCTGCTGGCCGTTCTGCGGCTTGATGTCGCCCGCGAGTTTTTTGTTGGGCTCGTCCAGTGAAGGCTTCGGTTGCTCGCCTTTTTCACCGTCCTTTTTTTGCTCGCCGTTCCTGGCCTGCCCTTGCGGCTGCGGGTTTTTCGAGCCGTCCTTTTTGTCAGCCGGCTTGTCGCCATTCTGCTGCTTGGAATCATCCTGTTTTCCATCCTTTTTGTCCGGTTTCCCCTGCTCGTCCTTCTTCTCCTCGCCGCTCTGCTTGTCCTGCTGCGGCTTGTCGCCTTGCGATTTCTGATCCTGCTGATTTTTCTGCTGATCCTGCTTTTGATCCTGCTTCTGTTTGTCCTGCGGGTTCTGTTTCTGATCGCTCTTTTTGTCGCCGTCTTTCGGCTGCTTCTGGTTCTCGTTTTTGTTGTCCTTTTTCTGCTCGTCCTTTTTGTCCTGATCCTTCTTGTCGTCGGACTTCGGCGGTTCCTTCTCCAGTTCCTCGATCTTCCTTCGCAAAAATTCCCGGTAGCCCCGAACCGTCGTATTTTTCGGCTCTACAGTCAGCGCATCGTCGTAATGCTTCAGACCGTCTTTCCAGTCCCGAAGCGCAGCTTGTTTGTTGGTATCTTTTTTGGTGCTGCCTTCCCGATAGAGCGTGTTGGCGATGTTCGACTCCGCATCGACGCGGAGTCGTGGCTTATCACTCAGCGTCGCCTTGCTGAAGGCGAGCAGCGCTTCTTTATTATTTCCTAGTTTATAGGCTGCCGCTCCGAGGTTGAAATTGAGTTCAGGAGATTCGGGGCGTTGTTTCAGTTGTTTGGAAAATTCAGCGTGCGCTGCCTCGAATTCTTGCCGGGCCAAAATTCGCGCTTTTTCCGCAGCCTCCGCGTCGGTGTCCTTCAGCTTCGCCCACTGCTCGGAAGGAGCGATCCCGTTCTCATACCGTTCGAGGCCCGGATTTTTCCAGTTCCAAAGCCCGGCATGCGCCGACGAAACCAGCACGTGCATCACCAAAAATAGCGCCGCGGTTTTCGCTACCCCGCCACCCCGGCGCACCGCGCGCTTCCGCTCACCCACGAGCATCGACGCCGCGAGCAGCAGCAGGCCGCCGCTGAGCGGCCACTGGTAGCGCTCGATCGGGCGGCGCGACATTTTGGCGTCGATGTCTTGTTCTTTCATTTGGCCGAGGCCGTCGCGGACGATTTGCAGCGTCTCCGCCGGGCCGGATGTGAGGTGAACGTAGAAGCCCCCGGTCGCTTCCGCAATTTTCCTCAGCCGGTCTTCGTCGAGCCGCGATTTCACGATCTGCCCGCTCTCGTCCTTCACAAAATCCGTCCCGCCATTCGCGCCCGGCACCGGAATCAGCGATCCGTCCGCCGAGCCGAGCCCGACGGTGTAAATCCGCACCGCGCCGTTCAGCGCCTCGGCTTCTTTCACCGCGTCGTCGTCCAACTCCTCCCCGTCGGTGAAAAGGATCAGCGCGCGGTGGTCGCTCTCGCCTTTGCCAAAGGCTTCGACCGCCGTCTTGATCGCCGCCGCAATGTTTGTCCCGCCGCGCGGGATGATGTCGGTGTCGAGTTCCCCGAGCGATGTCAGCACCGCGCTGTAATCGACCGTCAGCGGCGCCTGCAAAAACGCGCTGCCGGCAAATGCGATCAGCCCCGCGCGGTCGCCGCCGAGCTGGCCGATCAAATCCTGCGCCGCCAGCTTCGCGCGTCCGAGCCGGTTTGGCGCGAGGTCGGTGGCGAGCATGCTTTTCGAGCAGTCGATGGCCAGGATCACGTCACGCCCTTTGCGCTGGCTCTGTTCCCAAGTGTAGCCCATCCGCGGCTGCGCCAGCGCGGCGATCACACCCGCCAGTCCGAGCAGCACGAGCAGAAAGCGGAAGCGCCGTTTGCCCACGCTCACGCTCCCAGCCAGACGATCCTGCAGCCGCGCCGCCACGAGCAGCCGGAGCAGTTTCCAGCGTCGCGCTTCGCTTTGGAAAAAGAGCGCGATGAGCACGGGGAAAAGGGCGAAAGCCCAGAACCAGATCGGTTGGCCGAAGGTCATGCGACGCTCCTTTCAGCAGTGATGAAAAGCTCAACGCTCAACGCCCCGCGCTGAACGCTCAACGAGCGGGAATCCGCGTGCGCCCGCGCTTTCCGACTTGAGCGTTGAGCGTTTGCTTTTCCGCTCATGGCAGCCTCCTCCCCACTGTTATCGCGAGCACGAGCTGAAGCGCAAGCAGCCCAAAACCCGACGCCAAAAACCACGGGAACAAATCCCGGTACTGCTGGTACTGGCTCAGCTCCACGGTCGATTTTTCGAGCTTGTCGATTTGGTCGAAAATCTGCGTCAGCGTTTTCGTGTCCGTCGCTCGGTAGAATTTCGCGTTCGTCAGCTCGGCGATTTTCATCAGCGTCGGCTCGTCCACGTCCACCTTCATGTTGCGATAGACCTTGCGCCCGAACATGTCCTGCACGGGCACCGGCGCGTAGCCATTCGTCCCCGCGCCAATGGTATAAACCTTGATGCCCAGCGCCTTTGCCGCCTCCGCTGCGGTCGCGGGGGAAACCTTCCCAGCGTTGCTCACGCCATCGGTGAGCAGCAGGACGATGCGGCTTTTGGCGTCCTTCTCCTTCAGCCGGTTCGATGCCGACGCGACCGCCGAGCCGATGGCCGTGCCGTCCTCCACCAGCCCGAGTTTTACCCGCTCGAGGTTTTGTAAAAGCCAGTCGTGATCGAGCGTAAGCGGACTCACGAGATACGGCCGTCCGGCGAAGCAGACAATGCCGATGCGGTCGTTCGGGCGGGCCTCGATGAATTTTTGCGTGACCTGTTTCACCACCTCCAGCCGGCTCGCGCGCTCTCCGCCGATGGTGAAATCCTCGGCGATCATCGAGCCCGAGACATCGAGCGCCAGCATGATGTCGATGCCGCTCGCCTGCACCTTCGTGATCGTCTTGCCCATCTGCGGCCTTGCCAGCGCCACGATGAGCGGCGCCAGCGCCAAAAGCAGCAGCGTCGTCAGCCAGCCGCCCATGCGCGAGCGGCGCGGCCGGCCCAGTGCATGCAGGGGGCGCAGCGAGGAAAAGACCACCGCCGGCGCGGCCCCGCGTCCGCCTTGCAGCAGCGCGAGCAGCGGCAGCGCCAGCAGCAGCAGGAGCAGCCACGGATGGGCGAAACCGAGTCCTTCCGGCAGCTTCACGCGCGCCCTCCCTGCACAAAGGCGATGGCGCTTTCGAGTAACTTGGCGCTGTCGTCGGCGGTGGCGTCGATGCGGGCGAACTTGATCATGTCGCAGTGCTCCAGAAACCCGGCGAGCAGGCTGCGGTCGGCATCGGAAAACTTGGGGGAGTTGGAAATGGCGGCGAGAAATTCCGACGAAGTCTGCTCCCGCGCGTGCAGGCGAAACTGCGCGCCGATGTAGGTGCGCAGGACATCTGAGACGGGAAAGCTAAACGCATACGGCTCCAACGACGTCACTTGCGGGCGCAGTGTTTCCAGCTCGCTTAGCGCGCGCGCGCGTGGCGTAGGGGGAGGCGGTGCGGGCCGGCGTTTCAACCAGCGGACGAGCAGCCATGTGGCGACGCAGAGCACCACCAGCGCGAGGCCCGCCGCGGTCAGCACCATCCATAGCGGATACGGAAACACATCCACCGGCGGCGCGATGTCTTTGATCTCGACGGGCGCAGGCGCGTCCGGTGCGGACGAGGGAGCGGGAGTCGAGATGACGGCGAGCAGCGCGGCGATCATCGGATTTGCAGGCGGCGCTCGCGGGTGCGGAAAAAAGTTCGCAGCGCGGGGAGGTAGTCCTGGTCGGTCTTGAGCGAGATGGCGTCGATGCGCTTGCGCCGGAAATCGCGCAGGCGCTCGGCGGTGCGCTGATCGACCGCTTTCAAATAGCCGAGCCGCGTGGCGCGGTCGGACGTGTTGATCTCGATTTGCTCGCCGGTCTCGGCGTCTTCGAGCGTGAGCCGGCCCACGTCGGGCAGTTCCTCCTCGCGCGGGTCCACGATGGGGATGGCGATGAGGTCGTGCCGCCGGCTCGTCACTGCGAGCTGGCGGGAAAAATCGGGCGTCAGGAAATCGGAAATCAGGAAGACGACCGAGCGGCGGTGCAGCACCTGGTTCAAGTAATCCAGCGCCTCCGCGGGCTGCGTGCCGCGGCCCTTCGGCTCGAAGTAGAGAATCTCGCGGATGAGCCGCAGCGTGTGGACGCGGCCTTTTTTCGGCGGGATGTAAAGCTCGACGTGATCCGAGAAGAGAATCAGCCCGACCTTGTCGCTGTTCCGAATCGCGCTGAACGCGAACAGGCACGCCACCTCCGCCGCCAGCTCCCGCTTGCTCAGATGCACGCTGCCGAAATCGCCCGACGCGCTCACATCCACCACGAGCATCACCGTCAGCTCCCGTTCCTCGGTGAACTTCTTCACGTAAGCCGCCCCATGCACCTCGCTGTATTTCGCCGTCACGTTCCAGTCGATGCTGCGCACCTCATCGCCCGGCTGATACTCGCGCACTTCCTCGAAGTTCATCCCGCGCCCTTTGAAAACGCTCCGGTACTGCCCGGAGAATGTGGCTGCGACAAGGCCGCGCGTCTTTAACTCAAGACGCTGGATTTTTTTGAGGATGTCGCGGGCTGCTTCCATCGTTCCGCTATGGCCCTGGTAGTTGCTTTTTTGCTTTCCAATCCGCAAAGGAACGCAAGGCCCACCCCAGAGTTAGCCCGGCTCCAGCTATCGCCATCTTGTCCGCGTGGAAGTTTTTCCGAATCTCGTCTTGAGGTTCGTGGCTAGACCGCAGCGAGATCACTATGCAGAGCGAAACCACTACCTGACACGCGCCGAGCCACATCAAGATTCTGCCCAATCCACCGATGGTTTTCATGGCACCGCCAAGCCGGCGAAAATCTTCTCGATGATCTGCTCGCTCGTCACTTCCTCCGCCTCCGCTTCGTAGCTGACGATGATGCGGTGGCGCAGCACATCCGGGCCCACGCTTTTCACATCCTGCGGGGTGACGTAGCCGCGGCCGGCCATGAAGGCGCGGGCGCGGGCGGCGAGCGTGAGGGCGATGGTCGCGCGCGGCGAGGCGCCGTAGCGGATCATGCCGTCGAGCTTCAGCTTGTAGCCCGTGGGGTCGCGCGTGGCGAAGACCACATCGACGATGTAATCCTTCACGCGGTCGTCCACGTAGATCGAGTTCACGATTTCGCGCGAGCGGAGGATGTCCGCCGGCTCGGTGATGGTGAGCACGCTCAGGTTCGGCGCGCTCGTGGCCATGAGGTCGAGGATTTTGCGCTCCTCCGCCTTGCTAGTAATCCTCGGGGCTTTTTTGCTCTGGCGGTGGTTGAAGAAGAGGGCAGCGGTTTCGATTCTTCTCCCTTCAGAAAAAAGCCCCGATGTCCAGAGAGACGCCCGCGACATCCTCAAAAGAATCCAACGTTTGGAGCTGAAGACTCGCGGCCTTGTCGCGGCCACGTTCTCCGGGCAGTACCGCTCCGTTTTCAAAGGGCGCGGAATGAACTTTGAGGAAGTGCGCGAGTACCAGCCGGGCGACGAGGTGCGAAGTATCGACTGGAATGTGACGGCGAAGTACAGCGAGGTGCATGGTGCGGCTTACGTGAAGAAGTTCACCGAGGAACGGGAGCTGACGGTGATGCTCGTGGTGGATGTGAG
>JANXWQ010000452.1 GCA_025351065.1 Chthoniobacter sp.
CAGTGGATGACGCCGCGCGAATGGGCGCAGGCCACGGCGTCGCATATTTTCTGAAACACGCCGATCAGCGCGGCGAGGCTGGAGCGCGGGGCGTCGGCGTTTTCATCCGAGGTGAGCGCATCGAGCAGGCCGGCGAGCGAGTCGCCCTCGACGAAACGTGTGGTCGAGAAAAGCTGGCGCTGGTCGTCGAGCCCGAGGTCGTAGATGGGTAGGATGCCGGGGTGCTGGAGCTGCGCGGCGATTTGCGCTTCGCGGATGAAACGCAGGACGTGCGCCGGTTTCGCCTGGCTCTCGGGCAGCATGATTTTCATGGCGAGACTGCGGTTGAGCGAAAGGTCGCGCGCCTCGTGGATCGAGCTGGTGCTGCCTTGCACGATGACTGCGCCGACGGCGTAGCGCTGTGCGCCCATGAAGCCCGCGCTGAGCTGCGAGAAGACCGACGCGGGCAAACCGCCGCGCTGAAATCCGAGCGTGGTCGAGCCGATCTCGACGTGGCAGGCGAGGGTGAACGGCGTGGCGCCGTGAGTGGGCCGGCCGTTGACCCGCGTGCCGTTGGCGCTGCCGAGGTCTTCGATGAAAAATTCGTCGTCGCCCTCGACGGTGAGCTGCGCGTGCTGCGCGGAGACGGAGGGCGCATCCACGACAATGGCGTTTTTCCGATCCTGCCCGATGACGTAGCGCCCGCGGCGCAGCACGCAGCGCGCGATGGCGCGGCCGTCCTGGGAGATGAGAGCTTCGAGCGGATGGGTGAGCGGGCTGGGCATGGTGTGAAAAAATCAGGCGACCTCCGCGGTGTAGCGCGCGGTGCCGAGGAGAATGGTCTGGCCGGTGGCGAGGGGCGCGACCTGGTTGGGCGCGAGCGCGGTGCCGCCGATGGCGAGGGCGGGCGCGGCGTGGTTGCGCAGCCAGAAGCAGCCGCGGTGATGGTGAAAGGCGGCGGGGCTTTCGCCGCCCGAGCGCGTGTCCCACACGACGCGGCTGCCCGCGTCGAGGCCGAAGCCGATTTCGGTGAAAAGCCAGACGCTGTGGCGGATGACGGGCTGGCCGTTGCGCGGCTCGCAGATCAAGGCCCCAAGCGGCTCGCGGGGCGGTGCGTCGCTGCCGGGCCAGCTCGCGAGCGCCTCGGCGGGCCACTCGCGCGGCATGGGGTGGAGGAGGGGGATGAACTCGAGAAAGTAGTCGCCGCCGAGCGAGGCGAGGGCGCGGTGGTGCAGGGTCGCGGGGTGGTCGGGCGAAAGCAGGTGGCCGTCGAGCAGGGAGCCGTTGACGCTCGGCGAGGAGCCGTTGCCGTCGCGCAGCAGCAGGCGTCCGCCCACATTTTCGCCGCTGAGATGAACGCGGCTGAGGCGGTCGGTGAGGGCGTTATTCGCGGCGGTCTCGGGGAGAAAGCGCGTGATGAAATCCGCGGACTGGAGCGAGCGCCCGATGGTGAAGTGCGGGCGTGCGATGAGGTGGATGGCGGGCGCAGCGGGATCCTCCGGCGTGAGGATGAGCGCGAGCCCGGCCTCGGGCGCGGCGAGCAGGGCGGCGGGAATTTTGAGCAGTAGCGGCGGCGCGCGCTTCACGCTGAGGTGGACGCCGGGCGGCACGTCGCTGCCCTGCGCCTTGCGGAGGTCCTGCCAGAGCGCCTGGCAGTCCGCGTGCGGGGCCACGAGGAGCGCGCGGCGCAGCACGCCGTTGCCCTCCTCGTGCAGCGCGCTGATGGGGCTGTAGCGGCGGCTGTCCACCTCGCGCTGGCGTCCGCCGAGCAGCTCGTAGAGCAGCTCCGCGAGCACGCGCGGGGCGCTCACGGTTTCGGCCACGGTGGCGGTGGGGCGCGTGTCCACGATCATCGTGCGGGTGGTGTCGCTCGTGGTGTCGGAGAGCATCGCGCGGACGCTGAACGGATTAACTTTCACCGCAAACGGCGGCCAGTCCGCGACGGGTTGCATGACGAGTTCCTCGGGCCGGGCCGCGGCCTCGAACTGGACGAAAATTTTGCCGAGCAGCGGGCGCGGCACGGGCAGGTCGCGCGTGGTCAGGTAGTCGAGCGCGGTGGGCAGCGTGGCGAGCAGGCGGAAGGTGTCGTCGGCGCTCAGCTCGCGGCGGCGGCGCAGGAGGTCGAGAAGCGAAAGGCCGTGAATCCATTCGCGCACCTGCACGCCGCGGGCGGTGTCGAGCGAATCGTGGCGGAGGAGGTGGCGGTGCGGGGTGCATTGCACGCGGCGCACGGCGGTCTCGAGCGTGGCGCGGCCGCCCTCATCCATGCCGCAGCCGGTGCCGAGGAGTTTCACGGCCACGTCTTCGCCAAAGGCGAGATCGCGGGCGTGAAAGAGCCGCCCGTCGGTGACGCGGGGCATTTCTTCGAGCAGCTCGAAACGGTCGGCAATCAGGCTGCCGGTGAGGGGTGCATGGGACACGCGGGGCACCTTAGAGCAAAGATTCGCCGCGGAAAGAAGCGGGGAATTTTTCCCGCGAAAAATCCGCGCGGTGCGGGTGCGATGCAGCGTGGGCGCGGCGACGGACGCGCGCGTTTTTTCCAAAGCGGCAGACTGCGCCGCGGGAAAAATCAGTGCTTGGCGTGGTGCTCCGCGGTCCCGCCGTGGAGGCTGTCTTTCCAGCCTTCGCCGGATTCGTAGATGGCCTCCTGGACGAAGTGGCGGAAGACCCAGAACATGCACGCGGCACCGAAGCCGGAGAACATGCACATGAGGACTTTGTGGGTGAAGGTGCTTTGCATCTTGGGTGTGGGTTTAAGCACGTCCCTTGCCGCGCGCGCACTTTGGGCAGGCGTTCGGGGAAAAATCCGCTACTTCTGTCCGCACAAAAAATGCCCGACGAACCAATTACCCTAGGCGAGACCGCGCTGGCCGAGCGCTTGCAGGCGGCGCTCGCGCTGCTGGAAAAAGTGGCCGACGACCGGGCGCTGCTGGCGGCGCTTTCCGATGCGGAGCGCGTCCGGTTTTTCCAGGCGGCGGGAAAAATCCACACGCCGGACCTGAGCGCGCGGCGGCAGCTCGTGAAGGCGAAAGTCCGCCAGCGCAAGAACGAGAAGGTGCAGCGCGACGAGGCGCGGCTGAATGAGACGGGCATCCGCAAGCTGCGGCAGCGGCCCGTTTTTACGACGCCGAATGTGCTGCCGCCAGTGGGTTTCGAGCAGCAGGAGGTCGAGGGCGATCCCGAGTTTCGCGAGGTGGCGGAGCCGCAAAATTGCTACATCTGCAAGCGGGACTATTCGACGATCCACCATTTCTACGACCAGCTTTGCCCGGCGTGCGCGGAGCTGAATTTTCGCAAGCGCACGGAGACCGCCGACTTGCGCGGGCGCGTGGCGTTGCTCACGGGCGGGCGGGTGAAGATCGGCTATCAGGCGGGGATCAAGCTGCTGCGCGCGGGTGCGGAGGTCGTCGTGACGACGCGGTTTCCGCGGGACTCGGCGCGGCGGTTTGCGGCGGAGGCGGACTTTGCGGAGTGGGGGCGGCGGCTGGAAATCTTCGGGCTCGATCTGCGGCACACGCCGAGCGTGGAGGCGTTTTGCCGACATCTGCTCGCGACGCGGCAGCGGCTGGATTTCATCATCAACAACGCCTGCCAGACGGTGCGGCGTCCGCCGGATTTCTACGCGCACATGATGGCGCTGGAGACGGCGGCGGCGGATGAAATGCCGGAGTCAGCACGACGGCTGCTC
>JANXWQ010000465.1 GCA_025351065.1 Chthoniobacter sp.
GTCGCGCAAGTCGCCGCCGCCGCCCGCCGCTACTTTCAGCAGCCCGCCATCACCGCCATCGTCCGACCGGCGTAGCGCGCGAGCTGTAGGGGAAGCTGGCAGCTTCCCCTACAGCTCGCGGTGCTGGGCCGCGCGTGGTGAAATTTCCTCAGCGCAATCCGGGGCGATCCGGGTCGCTGACCGTGGCCTGCGGCACGAGCTTGCGGAGCAGCGGCCACAGCAGCGGCAGCAGGCTGAGGAAAATGTGCCCTGCGAGCCACAGTACGCCGACGCAAATCGCCCACGGCACGTAGTCAACGAACGCCGCATCCCGCGCCCGCGACGGGCCATGCACGCGCGTCGGTTCGCCGTCCGCAAAGATCACCTGCACCTCCTCGCCGACTTCGCGTGGCGGCACGTAAAACTCCGACGGCTCCAGCAACGCCGCGCGCCGCGCGCCCGCCGGGTCGTGAAATTCCACGCGAAACAAATCCGTCTCGACAGGCCGCCCTGCCGGGATCAGCCGCGGCAGGGGCGGCGGCAAATATTCGCGGAACTCCTTTTTCGGCCCGTGCTCAAACGCCACCAGCCTGCCCGTCAGCACCGGAGCCTGCGCCCACATTTGCGTGTCGTGAAAACCTCGCCGCGCAATCATCGCCACCGCCACGAAGGCCGCCACCGTCAGCGTCCCGCGCACGTAGTCCAGCGGCCCGCGCCGGCGCTCCACCCGGGTTTGCACGATGCGCTTTTCGCGCAGGTATTCATCGAGATCGGGCCGGCGCGAGAGCTCGCGCTGCGCCGCCGTCACCGGCCCGGCGAATTGCGCGGGAAAATCCTGCGGCCCGCGCCACGCCACACCGCTCACTTTGCCTTCGTAAATCGCCAGCCCCAGCCCGTGCTCGGGCAGCCAGACCGTGCCCCGCTCCAGCAACTCCTCATCCGTCGGCGGTGCGGGCGGCGTCGGCGTGGGCGGCTGCGGCGCGGGGAAAGGAAACGCGACGATGTCGTGCGCCACCCACAGCGCCGGGCCGTGCGGCTCCATCGTGCGCAGCGCCTCGTCCACGCACTCCTCGATCAGCGGTTTGCCATGCCAGAAAATTTCGGCGGCATCCGCCGAGAGTTGCCGCAGCCGCGCCGAACCGTCCGTCGCAAACCAAAACTCCAGCTCCACATCATCGACCGACACCACGAAATCCTGCTCGTCATCCCCCTCCTTTTCCAAGGCACGCTGCTCCACGGCGGCGAGCACCTCCGCCCGCGTCATGCCGGGGCGGAAACCGAACCACGCATCGGACTGGGTGAGATCAAAGCGAGCTGGGTCGGGCATGGGGAAAAGTGAGTGCGAAGTGGAAAGGTGGGGCGGTTGTAGCTGTAGGGGAAGCTGCCAGCTTCCCCCGATTCTCGGAGAGAATCGAGGGAACCCAACGGGTTCCCCTACAGCCGCGCGTCAGACTTATTACACACTCTCTCAGATGCCGGGTGAAAAGTGTCTCAGGACGCCTGCGGGAGCAGCGCGGAGCGCAGTTGCGCGGGCGTGACTTCGCCTTCCCAGCGGCTGATGACGACGGTGGCGACGCCGTTGCCGATGAGGTTTGTGAGCGAGCGGCACTCGCTCATAAAGCGGTCGATGCCCACGAGCAGCGCCATGCTTTCCGGCGGCACGCCGGGCACCACGGCGAGTGTGGCGGCGAGGGCGATAAGGCCCGCGCCGGTGACGCCGCTCGCGCCTTTCGACGAGATCATGGCGACGAGGAGCAGCGTGATCTGCTGGCGCAGATCGAGGTGCGCGCCGGTGGCTTGCGCGAGGAAGATCGCGGCCATGGACATGTAGATGTTGGTGCCGTCGAGGTTGAAGCTGTAGCCGGTCGGGATGACGAGGCCGACGGTGGACTCCGCGCAGCCGAGGCGGCGCATTTTTTGGATCATGCCGGGCAGCGCGGTCTCGCTGGAGCTGGTGCCGAGGACGAGGAAAAGCTCGTCTTTGATGTAGGCGAGAAAGCGCAGGATCGAGAAGCCGGCCACGCGCGCGATGGAGCCGAGGACGATGAGGATGAAAAAGATCGCCGTGATGTAAAAGCCGGCCTTCAGCGCGAGCAGATTGGCGAGCGCGCCGAAGCCGTATCGTCCCACGGTGTAGGCCATCGCGCCGAACGCGCCGAGCGGGGCGAGGCGGACGATGATGCGTAGGACGCCGAAGAAAATCTCGGAGCCGAAATGGATGGCGCGCAGGGCGGGTGCGCCGCGCTCGCCCAGGGCGGCGATGGCGAAGCCGATGAGCGCGGAGACGAGCAGGACTTGCAGCAGGTCGCCGGAGCCGAAGGCGTCGAAGAAAGTGACGGGGATGATGTGCAGCAGAAATTCGACGGTGCTGAGCGTGTGCGCT
Organism: Chthoniobacter sp.; assembly: GCA_025351065.1. Classification (GTDB taxonomy): domain Bacteria; phylum Verrucomicrobiota; class Verrucomicrobiia; order Chthoniobacterales; family Chthoniobacteraceae; genus Chthoniobacter. The sequence goes on from JANXWQ010000465.1 coordinate 2,363, forward strand.
TTGGCGGTGAAGCTTTGCGCGGCGGCCACGTCGGCTGCGGTCGGGCTGTAGTGGAAGCCCGCGCCGGGCTGGAGCACGTTCACCACGACGAGGCCGATGATGAGCGCGAACGTGGAGACGACCTCGAAATAGAGCAGCGTCTTCAACCCGACGCGGCCGAGCTTTTTCAAATCGGTCATCGAGGCGATGCCGTGGACGACGGTGCAGAAGATGATCGGCGCGATCATCATTTTGATGAGCTTGATGAAGCCGGTGCCGAGCGGCTCCAGCGCCACGCCCCACGCCGGACGCCACCACCCGACCGCAATGCCGACCGCCACCGCGATGAGCACTTGGACGTAAAGGTGACGGTGCCAGGGCGGGCGGGCGGCGGGCGGATGCATCGCGGGCTTATTGCAGACGCGCGAGGATGGCGTCCACGTCATAGACGCAACCGCCCCAGGTGCCGCCGCTGGCGTTTTGGAGGGCGGCCCAGAGGCGGGTGTCGTCGGGGAGCTGGGGGTGCGGGGCGAGGCCGGGGTGCGGGGGGCGCGCGGCGAGGATGCGGACGCCTTCGCCGGGCGAAATGTCGCGTCCGTTTTCGCCGACGAAATCCACGGTGCCGGTCATGGCGGTGCGGTCGATGACGATGCGGATGCGGTCGCCGTCGCGCAGCCGTCCGAGCGGGCCGCCGGCCAGCGCCTCGGGGCCGATGTGGCCGAGGCAGGCGCCGGTGCTGACGCCGGAAAAGCGCGCGTCGGTGAGCAGCGCGACGTGTTTGCCGAAGGGCAGCATCTTGAGGGCGCTGGTGACTTGGTAGGTTTCCTCCATGCCGGTGCCCAGGGGGCCGACGCCGGCGAGGACCATGACATCGCCGGCGACGATGCGGCCCTCGCGCAGGGCGGCGATGGCGGCGGCTTCGCTGGTGAAGACGCGGGCGGGGCCGTCTTTGCGATAGACGCCGTCGGGATCGATGACGCTGGGGTCGAGGGCGGTGGCTTTGATGACGGAACCTTGGGGGGCGAGGTTGCCGGTGGGGAAGACGAGGGTGCCGGTGAGGCCGCGCTCTTTCGCCCGCGCGGGAGCCATGATGACGTCATCGGGGTCGATGCCGTCGCGCTCGTGCAGGAGGGCGCGGAAGCGCTGGCGGCGGTCGCTTTTGGCCCAGGCGTCGAGGTTTTCGTCCAAGGTGGCGTCGGTGACGGTCAGCACGTCGCCATCGAGCAGGCCGAGGGTGCGGAGGTGGAGCATGACTTCGGGGACGCCGCCGGCGAGGAAGACGCGGACGGTGGGATGATAGGCGGGGCCGTTGGGGAGGACATCGACGAGGCGCGGGGTGGTGCGGTTGACCTTGGTCCATTGGGCGACGCCGGGGCGCGGCAGGCGCGCGGCGTGGGCGATGGCGGGGATGTGGAGCAGGAGATTCGTGGAGCCGCCGAAGGCCGCGTGGACGACCATCGCGTTGCGGATGCTGGCGGCGGTGAGGATGTCGCGCGTCTTGGTGCCGGACTGCTCCAGCGTCACGAGGGCGCGGGCGCTGCGGGTGGCGATTTCCCGCCAGACGGGCTGGCCGCTGGGTGCGAGCGCGGAGTGGGGGACGGCGAGGCCGAGGGCTTCGGCGACGACTTGCGCGGTGGCGGCGGTGCCGAGGAACTGGCAGCCGCCGCCCGCTGAGGCACACGCGCGGCAGCCGAGTTCGCTGGCCTCTTTGAGCGAAAGCAGGCCGCGGGAAAATCGCGCGCCGATGGTCTGCACTGCGCCCGCGTCTTCGCCGTCGGTCGGCGGGAGGGTGACGCCGCCGGGGACGAGGACGCACGGGAGATCGTGCATCGCGGCGAGGGCCATCATCATGGCGGGCAGACCTTTGTCGCACGTCGCCACGCCGAGCACACCGGAGCGGCGCGGGAGCGAGCGGATGAGACGGCGGAAGACGAGGGCGGCGTCGTTGCGATAGGGCAGCGAGTCGAACATGCCGGTGGTGCCCTGCGTGCGGCCGTCGCACGGGTCGCTGCACGCGGCGGCGAAGGGGATGCAGCCGAGCGCCTTCAACTCCCGCGCCGCAGCCTCGACGAGCAGCCCGATTTCCCAATGCCCGGTATGGTAGCCGAGCGCGATCGGCGTGCCGTCCGCCGCGCGCAAACCGCCCTGTGTGCTGAGGATGAGGAACTGCTTGCCATTTGCCAGAGCCACTTCCCAGCCCATGCCGACGTTTTGCGTGAGGCCGAAAATATCGCCGCTGGGGCTTTCGCGCAGCAGTGTCTCGGTGAGCGGCAGCGCGCCCGCGGGGCCGGGGGCGCGGGTGAGGATTTGGTAGATGGAGTCGTCGTCGGGGAAGAGGTCGGGCGCAGGCATGGCGCGCACTTTGGCAAAGAACGCGGGCGCTGCCTAGCCGCGCGCAGCCGCAAACGGGTAAAGCAAAGAAAGGGTGGCGCATCCGGTCGTCCGT
>JANXWQ010000490.1 GCA_025351065.1 Chthoniobacter sp.
GGCGAACTCGCGAAACTCAGCAAAATCCCGCAGGTCACGGCCCTGCTCGGCGCGCTCGAATCCCTCGCGGCGAAGGGTGGCAAGGCTGCGGAAGACCTCTGCCGCATCGTCCTGCTCCAGCAGCCGGCCGATCTCAAAACCTCGCGCGAGGCGCTGCAAAAACTCACGGCGGGCAGCCATGCGGAGTATGTGCGCCAGACCGCGCGGGCCGCGCTCGCTTTGGCCGATGGCACGATCAGCAACCAGTGGAACGAAGCCGCAAAGTCACCCGCTGCGCTCACCGATTTCCTGAACGCGCTCACGCTCATTTCTGATCCCGCGCTGCGCGCCACGGCGTTTGAAAAGGTGCGCCCGCTGCTCACCGTGCTGCCCGCGGCGGTGGATGCTGCGAAGCCCGCGCCGGCCCGTTTCGTCCGCATCGAGCTGCCGCGCAAAGGCACGCTCACGCTGGCGGAAGTGCAGGTCTTCGTGGACGGCCGCAACATCGCCGGCACCGGCACGGCGAAGCAGTCCAGCACCTCCAACAGCGGCGACGCGCAGCGCGCCGTGGACGGCAACACCGACGGCGCATTCAGCTCCGGCACGCAGACGCACAGCGTCGAAAACGAGGATCACCCGTGGTGGGAGCTCGACCTCAAAACGCCGCAGCCTATTGCCGCCATCGCCGTCTGGAATCGCACCGAGAACAACGGGGGCTACGTCAGCCGCCTCGACGGTTTCGATCTCACGGTGCTCGATGCCGGCCGCCACGAGATTTTCAAAAAGGCCGGCAACCCCGCGCCGAAGGAATCCGTGCGCATCGAGGTGCAGGCCGATGTGGCAGGCTCAGTGCGCCGCGCCGCTATTCGCGCTGTGGCGGGACTCGGCAAGGAGCCGCAGGCCGTCTTCGCCGCGCTCACCGATCTCATCAGAAAAGGCGACCAGACGACCACCGCCGCGCAGTCGGTCATGCAGTTGCCGCGTAGCGCGTGGTCGAAAGAGCAGGCGGCCCCGGCAGTCGCCGCGCTCGTCGCTTGGGCCGGGAAAGTACCCGCCGACGGACGCACCGCGCAGGATTACATCGAGACCGTGCAGGTCGCCCATGAGCTGTCCGCCTTGCTTCCCGCGCCGGAGGCCGCCGCCGCGCGCAAGGCTTTGAAAGAGCTGCGCGTGAATGTCTATGTCATCAAAACCCTCCGCGAGCAGATGCGCTACGACACCCCGCGCCTCGTCGTCGAGGCGGGCAAGCCCTTCGAGATCATTTTGCAAAACATGGACACGATGGCCCACAACCTTGCCGTCGTGAAACCCGGCACGAAAGAAAAAGTCGGCACCGCTTCCGCGACCATGACGCCCGACAAACTCGACGCCCAAGGCCGCGCCTTTATGCCGAACAGCCCCGACATCCTCGCCGCGACGAAGCTCATCGACCCCGACCAAAAGCAGTCGCTCAAACTCACCGCGCCCACCGAGGAGGGCGAATACGAATACGTCTGCACCGTCCCCGGCCACTTCGCCATCATGAACGGGAAGCTCATCGTGACCAAGGACGTGGACGCCTACCTCGCCGCGCGTCCGTAGCGTCGCGTTGCGCTCGCGTTGCGCTCGCGTATCGCGCGCGGTTGTGCCATGAAAGCGGCATGTTCCGCCCCGTTCTGCTGTGTCTGCTCGTTTTGTGTGCGCTGGCGTGGCGTGTTGAGGCGGGGCCGGTGATTGCGGAGTTCATGGCGGAAAATGACGGCAGTTTTCCCGACAGCGATGGCGCGGCGTCGGACTGGATCGAGATCGCGAATCCCGACACGACGGCGGCGGACCTCACGAACTGGGCGCTGACCGACGACCCGGTGGCGCTGGCAAAATGGCGCTTCCCGGCCACCACGCTCGCCCCGGGCGCGATGCTCGTCGTCTTTGCCTCGGGCAAGAATCGCGCGGTGCCAGGCGCGGAGCTGCATACGAATTTCAGCCTCGGCGCAGGCGGCGAGTATCTCGCGCTGGTGCGGCCCGACGGCTCGGTGGCGAGCGCGTTTGCGCCGTCGTATCCGGCGCAGCGCGCAGGCGTCTCGTACGGCACGGGGCGGCGCGAGGTCACGCCGCTGCTGACCGCCGGCACGACGGCGGCGCGCATTTTCATCCCGGTCAATGGCGCGCTCGGCACGACGTGGACAGCGGAGAGTTTCAACGCCACGGCGTGGACGGCGGGCGTGGCCGCGGTGGGCTACGACGATCTTGTGCCCGATGCGTCATCGACGCTGCTGGGCGCATGGGATTTCAACGACGCGACGAACCCCACCGTGGTCATGGATCGCAGCGGGCGCGGCAACAATGGGACGGTCACGGGCGCGACTTTCACCGCGAGCGGCACGGGGCGGAGCGGGGGACTGGGCGACCGGGCGATGGACTTCGGCCCGGCGGGATCGGGGCGAAATGTGAGGATCGCCAACGCGGCGACGGGCGCGTTCGACGCGGCCACGGCGGCGGACAAACTGACAGTCGCGTTCTGGTGCTACGGCGGCGCGGAGTTGCCGGCGCAGAGCAGCGTGTTTTACGCGACGCAACAGGCCGACGGCGGCGGCGCGCGCATCGTGCAGGCGCATCTGCCGTGGTCGGACGGGAACATTTATTTCGACACCGGCACGGGTGCGACAGCCGAGACGCGCATCTATCGCAACGAGCCGACGACGGCGAACTACAAGGGCCGCTGGAACCACTACGTCTTCCGCAAAGACGGCCCGCGCCGCGAGGTCTGGCAGAATGGCGCGCTGTGGCTCAGCGGCGACAGCGGCGACCCGCTCCAGCAGTTTCGCGGGTTCTGGATCGGCAGCGCGAACAACGGCGCGATCAACTATCCCGGCCTGCTCGACGACTTTTCGATCTGGTCGTCGGCGCTCTCGAATGCGGACATCGCCACGCTCGCGGCGGGCGGATCGCCGCTCGTGCTCGGCAGTTTCCTGCCGGTCATCCGTACGAATGTGCGCGCGGCGCTGAAAGGCGTGAGCGCCTCGGTTTTCGTGCGCGTGCCGTTCACGCTCGCCGCCGCGCCGGACTTCGATGCGCTCACGCTGCGGCTGCGCTACGACGACGGTTGCGTGGTCTATCTCAACGGCGTGGAAGTCGCGCGGCGCAATGTGGCCACGGGCGCGGGCGTGGGCGCGCTGGCCGCGGGCAACCGGCTGAAACGCGACGCGCTCATCGCCGAGGAAATCGACCTCAGCGCGTGGGCGGGCCTGCTGCACGCGGGGACCAATGTGCTCGCGGTCCACGGCTTCAACGACAGCGTGAACGGCACCGACTTTCTCATCATCCCCGAGCTGTCCGCGGTGCATCGGCTGTCGAACCGCTATTTCACTACGCCTACGCCCGGACGGCTGAACAACGCGGGCTTCGCCGGGTTCGTCGAGGATCCCGCGTTCAGCGTGAACCGCGGCTACTACGATGTGCCATTCACGACCGCGGTCACCACGCCGACTTCCGGCGCGACGGTCATCCACACGACCGACAGCAGCGTGCCCGCGCCTGGCCACGGCACGGCCACGCCCGCGCCCGGCCCTCTGGTGAATGTGAGCGCCACTGCCGTGGTCCGCGCCGCGGCGGTGCTGAACGATTTTGTGCCGACGGACACGAACACGCAGACCTACCTTTTCATCGACAGCATCAAGGTGCAGCCGGTGAATCCCGCGGGCTTCCACGCGACATGGGGCTCGTACCAAACGTGGGGGCCGGTCGGCACGCCCGCGCCCGCTGACTACGCCATGGATCCAAATGTGGTGAACGCCGCGACGCAGCCAGGGCACACGATTCGTGACGCGTTGCGCGCGCTCCCCGCGCTGTGCATCTCGCTGCCCGAGGCTGATCTTTTTGACGCGACCAATGGCATCTACGCGAACTCGGAGCAGCGCGGCGACGCGTCGGAGCGGCGCGCGGGCGTCGAGTGGATCGAGACCGACGGCACCACCGGCTTTCACCTCGAAGCCGGCCTGCGCATCCACGGCGGGGCGAGCCGCATTTACTACCACACGCCGAAGCACTCGCTGCGGCTCGACTTCCGCAGCGAGTACGGCGCGTCGCGGCTGAAGCACCGCGTCTTTGCCGACAGCCAGGTGGACAGTTTCGACCGGCTGGTGCTGCGCGCGTGCAGCACCGACAGCTTCGCCGTGCAGGACGTGTCGGATTACGAATGGCCGCGCGCCCGCGCCACCTACATCCGCGACGTGTGGATGAAAGACGCGCAGCTCGAGATGGGCCGGCCCGCGGGCCACAACCGTTACGTCCATCTCTACCTCAACGGGCTTTACTGGGGAATCTACAACGTGGCCGAGGACCTCGGCGCGGAATGGCACGCCACCACGCAGGGCGGCAGCGCGAGCGAATACGACGTGCTCAAAGACCTCAACGAACTCGACGCCGGCGACCGCCTCGCCTGGGACCAGCTCCACGCCATGCTCAGCACGAGCACCGTGACCGACGCGCTCGTGCAACAAGTCCAGGGTCTCAACCCCGACGGCACGCCCAACCCCGCGCTGCCCGTGCTGCTCGATGTGCCGAACCTCATCGACTACATGATCCTCCACATCTTCGCCGCCGCGCGCGACTGGCCGAACCACAACTGGTGGGCCGGCCGCCGCCGCGGCCCGCTTAGCGCGGGCTTCCGCTTTTACTCGTGGGATCAGGAAATCACGAACATGAACCTGACGTGGACGGGCACCTACTCGAATGAAATCATCGAGGCCGTCGCCTACCCCGGCTCGCCCGCGTTTCTTTACGACCGCCTGCGGCAAAACGCGCAGTTCCGGCGGGACTTTGGCGACCGCGTGCAGGCGCTGATGTTCAACGGCGGCGCGCTGACGCAGGCGAAAAACGACGCGCGGTGGAAGCGGCGGCAGGCGGAACTCGATGTCGCCATCATCGCCGAGTCCGCGCGCTGGGGCGACGCGCGGCAGCCTGTGGCGCTCACGCGCGAGGCCAACTGGCTGCCGGAAAGCGCGTGGATGGAGACGGTGTGGTGGGCGCAAAATCCGGCCAACGCGCTCCAGCGTTTCCGCAACGTGGCGCTCTTCCCCGCGCTCGCCGCGCCGGTTTTCAATCAGCACGGCGGCACCGTGCCCGCGGGCTTCGGCGTCACCATGACGGGCGCGGCGGGCGCGGCGATTTACTACACCACGGATGGCAGCGAGCCGATCCAGCTCGGCGGCGCTTTCTCGCCCACGGTCCACCTTTACACCGCACCCGTCATCGTCACGGGGGACACCACGATCAAAGCGCGCGCGCAGGCGGCGGGCGACACCTCGGCGCTGCTCAGCGCGCGCTTCACGCTCACGCCGCTGGCGGGCGCGGCGAATCTCACCGTCTCGGAAATCCACTACCATCCGGCGGCGGGCGGCGTGGAGTTTGTCGAGCTGATGAACTTCTCGGCGCAGACCATCGACATCGGCGGCGTGCGGCTGACCGATGCGGTCGAGTTCACGATCCCCGCGGGCACGCAGCTCGCGGCGGGCGCGCGGCTCGTCATCACCGGCGACACCGCGGCGTTCGCCGCGCTCTACGGCGCGGGCGTGCCGAAGCTCGGGCCGTACGTCGGCGCACTCAGCAACAGCGGCGAACTGCTGCGCGTGCTCGCGCCCGGCGGCGCGGTCATCGCCAGCGTGACCTACGGCGACAGCGCGCCGTGGCCCACCCGCGCGGACGGCACGGGCTACAGCCTCACGCTCCTCCGCCCCGCCTCTGGGCTAGATCTTTCCAACGCCGCCAACTGGCGCGCGAGCTTGAACATCGGCGGCTCGCCCGGCGCGAGTGACGCGCAAAATTTCGCCGGCGCGAATCCCAACGCCGACCTCGACGGCGACGGCCTCACCGCCTTCGCCGAGCACGCCCTCGGCACCAGCGACACCGACTCGCGCTCCGGCCACAGCTCGGTCTCCGCGAGCACCACCGCCGGCGTGCTCAACATCACCTTCACCCGCCGCCTCGCCGCCGACAGCGCCCTCGTCACGCCCGAATTTTCCACCGACCTCGCGACGTGGCTGAGCGCCGGCTTCACCCTCCTCACCGAGACCCCGCGCGCCGACGGCACCGCTCTCGTCACCGGGCGCTTTACCCTCCCGCTCGGCGCGGCCCACGCCTTTGTGCGAGTGCGCGTGAGCCCGCTGTGACGCGCGCTTATTTGCTGGAGCGCTTGGTGAGCAGGTAGGCGAGGAGGTCGCCGAAGTCGGCGGCGGGGATGGTTTCGCCGAAGGTGGGCGGCATGAGCGAAGTCTCGGTTTCGCGGCGCTCGGTGATGTCGGTTTTGGCGATGCGGAGCTCCTGCGCGGCGAGGTCAGCGAGGACGAGTTGCGCGCCTTCTTCGCGGCGGAAGAGGCCGCTCACCACGCTGCCGTCGCGCTTTGTGACGACGAGCAGCCGGAAGGCGCGATCGACGTTGCGGCTGGGGTCGAGGATGTCTTCGAGCAGGCGGTCGGGGCCGCGTCCGCCGATGCCGTCGAGCTGCGGGCCGATGGCTGCACCCTTACCCTCGATGGCGTGGCAGACGGCGCAGTTGCGGGTGAAAACTTCCGCGCCGCGCGCGGCGTTCGCTTTGGCCGGATCGAAGGCTGTGCGGCGCGCGGCGATGAGCTGGTCAGCGGCGGCGTTGGCGGGCGGGAGTTTTTTCAAAAGCTCGCGGAGGCGGAAGTCGTATTCGTCGATGCCACTCGCGAGCAGGCGGTCGAAGGTCGCCTTGTCGCGGAGCACGGCGGGGGACACCTTGCCATTCTCAATGGCCGTGATGAGGGCGAAAGTTCCGTGGTGGTTGGCGGAGAGGGCGGTGGCGAAGGCCTGCTGGAGCTTGGAAGAAGCGGTGGGCATCGCCTCGGCAATGCGCCGGGCGACGGCGGGGCTTTTGATTTCGCCGAGCGCGGTGGCGATTTTTGCGCGGAGGGCATCCGGCTCGTCGGCGCTGGCGAGGGCGGCGGCGAAGGGTGCGAGCACGGCGGGCTTGGCGATGTCCTCGCCCTGGAGGGTGATGAGCGCGCGGGCGGCGGCGGCGCGGGAGACGGCGTCATTTTTGCGCTCGGTAAAATACGCGGTGAGCTGCGGGGCGAGCGTGGTGATTTTCAAAGTACGCGCGAGTTCGGCGGCGAGGACTTTGCGGCTCGCACCGCTGGATGGATCGGCGAAGACGAGCGCGGGCAGCTCGGGTTTGAAGCGGCCGAGGGCGAGCCAGGCGTAGGCGGGGCCGGCGTCCCCGTCGGTGATTTCGAGGTAGCCGGTGCGGCCTTTGAATTCATCGAGCGCCCACTCGATGCGCTGCGCGGTGTCGTTGCGCGGCGGCGCGGCTTCGCGCAGGACGCGGCCATCCGCGGCGTCGCGCAGACGGACGAAATTCTTTTTGCCCGCGGGCTGGGTGGGGGGGCCGTCGTGGCCGCAGAGGTAAAAGCGGAGCGTGCCGTCGAGCGGGAAAGCGGCGCTGCGGAGGACGCCGGTGAGGGTCTCACCGTGGGGGAAGCTGGAGATGAGCTGCGCCTTTTGCCCATCGGCGCAGGCGCGCTCTTGCACCGCCCACATGGGTTGCGCGGCGGGCGTGCCCTCGAGATTCGTGCGGTCCAGCCGGTGCTGTTTTCCTTCGCGGCGAAGAGCGCGGAGGCGACTTCGCCGCCCCACGCGCGGAGCGCGTCGCCGGGCGCGGTGCCGCGCTGGGCGAGGGCGTCGAGCACGCTTTGGAGCACGGCGGCCTGGGCGTCGAGGTCGGTGGAAAGGCGCTGGCGGGCGAGCGCGGTGAGGGCGTCGAGACGGACGGCGGGGAGATTTTTGGCGAGGCTCGGGAGTTGTTTGGCGAGGAGGTCGGCGGGGACTTCCACTTTCTCGAAAAGGGCGAAGCGGAGCAGCGCGGTTTCTTCGCCCGGCACGGCGAGCATGATGTCGAGGAGCGGGCGGAGATCGTCCGCGCTGAGGCCGTCGAGCGCGAGGCTGGCGGCGACTTTGGGTGCGCGGAGCTGGTCGCGCAGAGCGATGCGGGTGACGTGGATGAGGTGGTCGTCGTCGCCGGGCGCGCGGCGGAGGAGCGCGAGCAGCGGGCGGAAGTTTTCTGGCGACGGCGAGGCGCCGAGGACTTCGGCGGCGCAGCGGCCGACGAGGGCGTCGGGGTCGTTGAGCGCGGCGCGGGCGGTGGCGAGGACGCTGTCGAGGTCGCCGTGCTTCGCAGGCTCAGGGCTCCACTGTTTGCCGCACCAGTCGCGTGCGAGCCGGAGGGCGTGCGTGCGGACGAGGGCGTCGGCGTCTTTCATCGCGGCTAGGAGCGTAGCCGGCGCGAGACCGTCGATGCGGCTGAGCGCCCAGAGCACGTTGGCCTTTTGCAAAGCGTTCGTGGGCGCGGCGAGCGCGGCTTTCAGCGGCACGACGGCGGCGGTGCCGGACACGTCGCACAGCTCATTCAGCGCGAGCGTGCGGCGGGTGGGGTTGCCGCTGCCGAGTTCCTGCACGAGGCCCGCCCCATCGGCCGGCAGCGCGAGATTTTTCACGCCGCCCGGCGGAATGATGCGCCAGAGCCGCCCGCGCTCGCGGTCGCGGCCGGGGTGGGTGAGCGGGACTTCGTAGTGGCCGATGATCTTGTTGTAAAAATCCGCGACGTAGAGCGCGCCGTCCGGCCCCCAGCTCAAATCGACCGGACGAAACCACGGATCATCCGTGCTCACGAAGTCGGGCATCTCCCTGCCCTTCGACGACGAGCCGTGCCAGGTGATCGCGTCGTGATTGATGCGGCTGGTCTGCACGTTGCCGATGAACATGTGGTCGCGCCATTCCGCGGGCCACGCGGGATCGGTGACATACATCGGCGCGCAAATCGCGGTGCTGCCGTGCGAGTGCAGGATGGTCTGCGGCGCGAAGCCGAGGCCGTCGTGCGGTTTGCCAAAGCTCGGGTAATACGCCTCGCGCAGGAGCTGGTAGATCGGCGAGCTGTGGCAGTCCGCGCTGTAGAGATTCCCGCGGTCATCCCAGCACAGGCCGAACGGATTCACCTGCCCGTACGTGTGGCCCTCCACGCGCGAGCCGTCGAGCCGCACGCGCCAGGTGTTGCCGCTTTGGATGTGCAGCTCGCTGCCGTCTTTGCCGCGGATGGTGCTCTCGTTGTTGAAACCGTGCGTGCCGTAGAGCCAGCCGTCATTGCCCCGGCGGAACGACGAAAGATTTCCGTGCGAGTCGCGCTCCCAGCCGAGCGGGCCGTAGAGCGGCTCGCGTTTGTCCGCCTTGCCGTCGCCGTCGGTGTCCTCCAGCAGCCAGATATTCGGGATGCTCCAGACGATGCACTTCCACGTCAGCCGCCCGTCCTTGCCCGGCGAGCGGAAGGGATACAGCCCCGTTGGGATGTTCAGCCCGTCGGCGAAAACCTCCACCTTGCGCGCCCGCCCATCCGGCTCGAAGTCCGAGAAAATCCGCACCGTGTCGCGGCCCGGCGAGCCGTCCTTGATGGCAAAGGGATACTCGCGCGACTCCGTGATCCACAGCCGCCCGAGCACGTCCCACTGCATGTTCATCGGCTTGCGCAGGTCGGGTTCGCTGGCCACGAGCTGGATGGCAAAACCCGGCGGCAGATGAAAAGCCGCGCGCTCCTGCTCCGGCGCGAGCGGCTCGGTGGGGCGGACGAGTTCTTCAAAGGGATCGCCCGCGCCAAGGGCGAACGGGGCGGCGAGGGCGAGGAGAAAGGCGGCGGGAAGTTTCATGGGCGGGCGCGGAAGGACATCAGCAAGACCCGCCAGCGGGACGAATGAAAGCCGCATCGCGCGGGAATTTTCCGCCCGCGGAGGCCGCGGAATGTGCGGCTGGCGCGTTCAGGAAAAAAACCATTGCGCCCGCGCCGCGCGGCGGGCAGCGTGCGGTTCTCATCACCCCCCGGTCATGACCTTACCGCTGGCTAGCTGGAAAAAAGCACCCCGCCCTTGGCGCAGGCCGCGCCGCGGCGACGGCGGGTTTCCGCGAGGACGGAGCGGGGAATCCGCAGATTGCGCAGATTTTCATCGGCGTAAATCGGCGCAATCTGCGGATAATCTTCCGGTGGGCCGGTTCGGCGGCACCGCCTCCAGGGAGCCCACCGGAGCCGCCACGGAGTTCCGTAGAGCGGCCAAAGAACCCGGCGGCACCGCCAGCTCGAAATCCAAGTGGACCGCGCGGACACGAAGGGCTGGATCATGCTGCCCCACGACACCACGCCCGGCTACCACGATACCGCGCCGCTGTCGCAGGTCACTATGTTAGGCGTTGCTACTCCTTTCCTGATACCAACCAACCAACAACTGCCACAAAACCAAATGAAAACCCAATCCAAGTTAGCCATCATTGTCGCTGCGGCCCTCGCCGCCGCGCTTCATTCCACCAACGCCGCAATCATCACCAACGGAAGTTTTGAGACCCCGGACACGGCGACTTTTATCGCCATTAGTGCCGGGCAAAACACCCTTTCGCCGTGGGTCGTGGGCCTGACCGGCGTGGACTTGTCCGACGTCAACAACGGTTTCGTGATCGGCGCGGCCTACGATGGCACGCAGTATATCGACCTCGACGGCTCACCGGGGCCGGGCAGCCTCACCCAAGCCTTTGCCACCACGCCCGGCCAGCTCTACGACGTGACGTTTGCCTACGCGAACAACTATGTGAACCAACCCGGTGGTGCCTTCGCGTCGGTCCGGCTTTTTGACGGACTGGGCGACCGGTTAACTGACACTATTACGCACAGCGGTTCCTCTTCCGGCAGCCTGAATTG
>JANXWQ010000521.1 GCA_025351065.1 Chthoniobacter sp.
GCGTGAGCGAGCAGGCCGAAGCCGCTGAACCGCTGCTCGCGAAGGAGCTTTACGACACGCTCCGCAAGACCGCGCAAGTCGGCACCGGCGACACGCTCGACAAAACGCAGAAGCTCGCGGAACGTGGCTACGCGAGGGAGGCGCGAAAGTTTGAGGAAAAGGCGCGGCAGGAAATCGAGGAACTCAAGACCGGCGTCGAACGCGCCGCCGGCAGCGTGCTCGGCGATGAAGCGGAGGCTTTGCGCCAGGCTCGCGCCGAACTCGACAAGCTCACCGACCAGCTCAACCGCGAAGTCGCGCAGGCGCGGCCTGACCTCGCGCAGGCCACGCCAAAATCCGGCGACGCACAGCCCGGCGGCAACGGACCCGGCCAGCAAGGCAACAACCCGGAGAACAGCCAAGGACAAGCACCGCAGCCCGGTGACTCACAAGGTAAGAGTGAGGGTCAGAGCAAAGGTGAGGGTCAGGGCAAGGACGAGGGTCAGGGCAAAGGTGAAGGTCAGGTCAAGGGCGAGGGTCAGGGTAAAGGCGAAGGTCAGGGTAAAGGCGAAGGTCAAGGCGGGCAGATGGCGCAGGGCTCGGGTGGCGGCGGTGCGCAGGCCAGCCCGACGGCGCAAAACGCCAACCCCACAGGCCGCCCCGGCGAGCGTCCGAGTCTTTCCACGACGCTACCCCGCCAGCGCGGCGGCATCCGCAGCGGGAGCGAAGGCGTCGGTGGCGCGACGGGCGGTGGCACCGAAGGCGAGCAAGCCGGGCCGCTCACCGGCGACAATTTTGCCGAATGGTCCGACCGCCTGCGCAACGTCGAGGAGATGGTCGATTCGCCCGCGCTCCGCACCGAAGCCGCGCGCATCCGCGAGACCGCGCAGGGCGTGCGCGTGGATTTCAAAAGGCACAGCTTGAAACCGAATTGGGACTTGGTGAACACGAAGATCAGCGCCCCGCTCGTCGAGCTGCGCAACCGCCTGACCGAAGAACTCGCCCGCCGCGAATCGAAGGAAAACCTCGTGCCCATCGACCGCGATCCCGTGCCAACGAAATACGCCGAACGCGTGCGGCGCTACTACGAAGAGCTGGGGCGGAGCGGGGAGAAATGATCGGCGAGTCCTTAGGGAAGCTGCCGGGTAGTAGGGCAGGCATCCTTGCCTGTCGTTGTCCGGCGGGCATCCCTGCCCGCCGAACCGAACACCGGGCAGGGATGCCCGATGGACTTCGACAGGCTGGAAGCCTGCCCCACGCATGAGTCTCGCCGCCCTCTTCCTCACCGGCCGCGACTGGCTTTGGCCGGCGGTCGGCGCATTGTGCAGTGCGTTCGTTTTCGTCGCTTGGTCATACTTTCAAGTACCGGCGCACAAGCCGCTCCGATTGGCGTGTGCGGTTTTGAAAATGCTGGGTTTCGCGGCACTGCTCGCGTGTCTGATGGAGCCGACGCTCTCCGGCCAGCGCGCCAAGCCGGGCGCGAACGTGCTGGCGGTCGTCGCGGACAATTCGCTGAGCATGACGCTGCACGATGCCGGCGCGAGCGAGTCGCGCGGAGAGACGCTGCGCAGCGTCGTCGCTGGCGCGCGGAGCGACTGGCGCACGCCGTTCGCGGACAATTTTGACGTGCGCAATTACCTGGCCGACGCGCGCCTCCAGCCGACACAGGATTTCCGCGAACTCGCCTTTGACGGCCGCACCTCCGCGCTCGGCCATACCCTCGCGCAACTCGCCGAACGCTATCGCGGACAGCCGCTCGCCGGCATCATCCTGCTGACCGACGGCATCGCGTCCGATCCCGGCGAAGCCTTGTCCCTGCAAGGTTTGCCGCCGATTTATCCCGTCATCATCGGACGCGAGGGACCGGAGCGCGACCTCGCGGTAACGAGCACGGCGGTGACGCAAACGTCTTTCGAGGATTCGCCGGTAACGGTGCAAGCGGAGCTCGCGGCGAATGGTTTTGCCGGCGAGGAAATCGTCGCGCAGCTCCTGCCCATCGACGCCGGGAAAAGCGGAGAAACCGTGAAGCCCGTCGCCGAGCTGACGCAGACCGTGCCGCAGGAAGGCGGCAAGCTGACCTGCCGGTTTCAGTTTCGTCCCGCGCAGACCGGCGTGCTTTTCTACCGCCTCGTGGTCGCGCCGAAAAACGCCGGCGCGGCGGAGGCGACAATGGCAAACAACGAGACAGTAGTGGTCGTGGATCGCGGCGCGGGGCCGCATCGCGTGCTCTACGTGAGCGGGCGGCCAAATTGGGAATACAAATTCCTGCATCGCGCCGTGGAGAGTGACGATCAGACGCAGCTCGTCGGGCTCATCCGCATCGCGAATCGCGAGCCGAAATTTTCCTTCCGCGGACGCGCCGGCGAAGACAGCAATCCGCTCTTTCGCGGCTTCGGCGATCAGTCGAAGGAGAACGTGGAGCGTTACGATCAGCCGGTGTTTGTGCGGCTCGGAACGGAGGATGAATTCGAGCTGCGCGGCGGTTTTCCAAAGACCGCAGAGGAGCTTTTCAAATACCGCGCAGTGATCCTCGACGACACCGAGGCGGAGTTTTTCACCGCCGAGCAGATGAGCCTGCTCCAGCGTTTCGTCAGCGAACGCGGTGGCGGGCTGCTCGCGCTCGGCGGAGCGGAATCATTTCGCGAGGGGCACTACGTGCGGACGGCGATCGGCGACATGCTGCCGATTTATTTGCGGGGCACGGAAACGGAAGATCGGAAAGCGGAGACCGGCGCGCTCCGGCTGGCGTTGAAGCGCGAGGGTTGGCTCCAGCCGTGGGCGCGGTTGCGAGCGAATGAAGCGGACGAACGCACTCGACTCGACGCGTTGCCGAGCTTCGACGTGCTGAACCGCACGGGCGAGCCAAAGCCGGCAGCGACGGTGGTAGCCACGGTGACGGACGGGCAGCACGAGTATCCGGCGCTGGTCACGCAGCGCTTTGGGCGCGGACGCACGGCGGCGCTGCTCGTGGGCGATCTGTGGCAGTCGGGGCTGGGCGATGAGGCGCGCCAGGCGGACTTGATGAAGGCGTGGCGGCAGATGGTGCGATGGATGGTGGCCGACGTACCGCCCGCCATCGAAGTGCGCAGCGAACCGCAGCCCGACGGCGTGAGTGTGCGGCTCCAAGTGCGGGCGCGGGATGCCAAGTTTCAGCCGCTCGAAAATGCGACCGTCGCGTTGAAAGTCACGCGCGCCGGAGCGGCGGAGGCCGCGCCGCTGACGCTCACTGCCGAGGCGTCGGCGAGCGAGCCAGGGCTCTACGAAACGACTTACATCCCGCGCGAGAACGGCGGCTATCGCGTGGACGCCGCGGTGCTCAACGAATCCGGCGCAGCCGCCGGAGCCGCCGCGGCCGGCTGGACGAGCGACCTCGCTGCCGCGGAGTTTCGCGATTTGAAACCGAACCGCGCGCTCATGGCGCAGCTCGCGCGACAAACTGGCGGCGAAGTGCTCGCCGCGGACGATCTCGCCGCTTTCGCCCACCGCCTGCCGACCGAGCGCGCACCCGTGACGGAGACGTGGACACGTCCGCTCTGGCACACGCCATGGATGATGCTGTTCGCGCTCGGGTGCCTGGTTGGCGAGTGGGGGCTGCGGCGGTGGAAAGGACTGGCATGATCGGAGTCAAGCAATCAGCGATGCGCGAAAGCGCAGGTAGGGACGGCACTCCGTGCCGTCCGCCGGGGGAACGCCGTGAGGCGGGCGGGGATTCAGGGGCGGCGCGCATCCCGCAGGCCGCCCCGCTGCGCTCGCCCCGGACGGCACGGAGTGCCGTCCCTACCCGCGCAGTGCGCGCGCTCGCTACCCTGGCAGTGACATTTGTTTTTTCCGGGACGCCTGGTTTTGGTGATGAAAAACCAGCGTCGCCCACAACGCTCATCATCGCCGTCGGGGCGAGCGGCGAGGAGGCGTATGCGGATGACTTTGCGAAGTGGGCGACGCACTGGCAAAAGGCCGGCGCGGCGGGTAATGCAAAAGTGCAAACCATTGGCGCTGGCGCGGAGGAAAAGGACGCGCTCCCGCGGTTGCACACGGCGGTGGCGGCGGAAGCGAAGGACGGAACAAATCCGCTCTGGCTGGTGCTGCTGGGGCACGGGACGTTTGACGGGCGCGACGGAAAGTTCAATTTGCGCGGCGACGATCTCGCGGCGTCGGAAGTTGCGGCGTGGCTGAAACCGTGCGCGCGGCCGGTCGTGATCGTGTGCGGCTTTTCGGCGGGCGGCGCGTTTCTCAAGCCGCTCTCTGCGCCGGGCCGTGTGGTGGTGACAGCGACAAAGAGCGGCGCCGAAAACAACTTCGCGCGCTTCGGCGGATACTTCGCGGAAGCGGTCGCCGATCCCGCCGCCGATCTCGATCACGACGGGCAGACCTCCGTTCTCGAAGCCTGGCTTGCCGCCGCCCAGCGCACCGCGGAGTTTTACAAAACGGAAGGCCGCATCGCCACCGAGCACTCCCTGATCGAGGACAACGGCGATGGCCTCGGCACGCCGCCGGAGTGGTATGAGGGCGTGCGCGTCATCAAGAAATCGAAGGATGGCAAAGCGCCGGACGGCCTGCGCGCCAGCCAGCTCGTGCTGGTGCCCAATGCCGCCGAGCGCGCGCTTTCGCCAGAACTCCGCGCCCAGCGCGACGCCCTCGAAACCGAGCTGGCAAAGCTGCGCGAGGCGAAGGCGGCGCTGCCGGAAAAGGAATATTTCGCGCAGCTCGAGGCGCTGCTGCTGCGGATCGCGCGGCTTTACCCGAAACGCTGAGTGTGGTGACGCGAGGCCTCTACGCCGCAGGCGTGTAGCCCATGACGATGTCGAAGCGGGCGGTGAGTTCGCCGGCCTTGGTGTCCTTGAGCGGGGCGAAATCGACGGTCACGGCCTCGCGCTGCTTTTCATCGCGAATGCCACGCCAGACGCCGTCGCGCTCGTTGCTCGCCTCGCCTTTGATGTAGCACTGCGTCGTCCATTTTTCGCGGCCCTTCATTTTCACGGCGTAGTGAATGTGCGGGCAGCGGCCGGGATACGAGACGGGCTTGATGGTGCGGAAAAGATACTCGCCGGTGCTGCCGGTGACGAAGCGGCCGAAGCCTTGGAAATTCGTGTCGCGCTGGTCGGCGTTGCCGGTGCGGCTGTGGAGATATGCGCCGCCGTGGTCGCACTGCCAGATTTCCACGACAGCATTGCGAATCGGTGCGCCACTGGCGTCGAGGATGCGTCCGCTGAGGTAGGTGATCTCGCCGACGGCGGGCGTGAGGGCGTCGTTGACGACGATGAGGTCGTTGTCGGTATCGAGCGGGAGATGGTCGGGATAAAACGGCCCCTCGGTTTGCTGCGGCGTGCGGAGGAGTTCCTCGGCAAAAGCGCCCGGCGTGGCGAAGAGCGCGAGCGCGAGGCTGCTGCGGGTGAGGAAGCGGCGGCGGCCGAAGGCGGAGGTGGGGGACGTTTTCATAGGCGAAAAATGTTTCGTCTAAAACGGCGAGAAGGCGAGGACGTTTTGGCGGCGGGGAGGACGGCGACGGCAAAGCAGCTTGGGCTTTCGCCCAAAGTCGGCGGGTTTTTGGGCTGAAGCCCAAGCTACTTTCACCCTCCGCGCGCGAGGAGGCTGAGGATGGCTTTCTGCGCGTGGAGACGGTTTTCGGCCTGGGTGAAGATGGTGTCGGCGTGGGCTTCGAGCACTTCCTCGGTGATCTCTTTGCCGCGGTACGCGGGTAGGCAGTGCAAGACGAGCGCGCCAGGCTTGGCCTTCGCGACGAGCGCGGTGTCGATCTGGTAGCGGGCGAACTGCGCGGCACGGTACGCCGCCTCGTCTTCCTTGCCCATGCTCACCCACACGTCGGTATAGAGCACGTCCGCGCCCGTGGCCGCAGCGTCGAGATTTTCGGTGACGATGAGCCGCCCGCCGCGCGCGTTTTCGTACACGGCCTGCGCGTCGCCATCCACAGGCGCGGGTGTTTTCACCACGGGAAAGGCGCGGGCGATAACCTCAGGCGCAGGCTGGAAGGCGCGCGGCGCGGCGATGCGCAGCTCGAACTCCAGCTTCGACGCGGCCCACAGCCACGAGGCCGGCATGTTGCACGCGCCGTCGCCGATGAAGGTGACGACCTTGCCCGCGTAGCCGCCGAGCTTTTCCTGGATGGTCTGCAAGTCGGCGATGATCTGGCACGGGTGCTCCCCGTCGGTCAGCGCGTTGACCGTGGGGATGCCGGAGTATTTCGCGAAATCATCGACATCGCTCTGCGCAAACGTGCGGATGACCGCGCCGTGGACCATGCGCCCGAGGACGCGCGCGGTGTCTTTGATCGGCTCGCCGCGGCCGAGCTGGATTTCGCTGGCGTTGAGAAAAAGCACGTCGCCGCCGAGTTCGCGGATGCCGACCTCGAAGGACACGCGGGTGCGCGTGGAGCTTTTGGCAAACAGCAGCGCCCAGCACTGGTGGCGCAGCGGGTGTGCGGCGTGATGTCCGCGCGTGGCTTTCATCTCGGTGGCGAGCGCGAGGATGGCGTGCAGTTCGGCGACCGTGGCGGACTCGATGGAGAGGAAGTTTTTCATGGCATTCGATCAGGCGGACAAGCGCGCGAGCACGGTGCGGAGAATCGCCACGCCTTCGTCGATTTCGGCGCGCGAGACATTGAGCGGCGGGAGCCAGCGGATGGCGTGGGTGCCGCTCGGCACATTGAGGA
>JANXWQ010000546.1 GCA_025351065.1 Chthoniobacter sp.
CAAAAAAGCGCGAACTCCTGCGCAGCACCTTCGACTCGCTCGCGCCGCACGCCGCCGCCGCCTTTATCATCTACCAGGTCACAAACGAACTCGTTGGTCACTGCCGGCATTTTTCCCGCGTCGAGAGCCAGTACTGCCTGCAAAATCTCCCGCCGATGTTTGTCACCAAATTTTACAAAACCGCCAACGGCCACAGCCAGCGGCTCGTCAACGGCACCAACGGCCACCAGTTCAACGGCAACGGGCGGCACTGACCCGCACGCGCGCGGATGAAAACGTTCCCCGCCATCCTGCTCAGCCTCGCGCTTTGCACCGCGTCCGGCTTCGCCAAAACCCACGCGTCCAAAGGTGCCGCGTCCAAAAAAACGAGCCTCGAGTTTGGCCCGTACGAAAGCGGCGGCGCTTTTCCTGGCATCTACCGCGACGACTTCGCGCGCACCATCCGCGAGCATCCGAGCGGACGCTTCGCCCGCGCCTACCGTGGCGAGCGCGCCTCGCTGCACCGCTACTTTGGCCAGGGGCAAAAAGTCTTCGAGGACGGCGACGACAGCGACGCGATGGGCTACGTGCTGCTCAAGCTGATCTTCGGCTGCCACGACTTCCGCTTTTCCCGCGCGCTCGAGACCGAGGACTTTGCCACCCGCCAAGCCGTGGGCCGGCTGCTCGATCCGCTGCTCGACAAAAACGGCCTCGCCTGCCCCCTCACCCGCAGTAACTACCGCTACCACCACCGCCCCCGCCCGCGCGCCACCGCGCCGCGCGACTGACCGCACATCGCGCTTCCCATCGCGCGCATCGTTTGTGCAAAGTGCGGGCATGTCCTCCACCCGCACCGAAAACGACTCCATGGGTGCCATGGAAGTCCCCGCCGACGCCCTCTACGGCGCCTCCACCCAGCGCGCCGTCCTGAATTTTCCCGTCTCCGGCCAGACCTTCGGGCGGGAATTCATCCGCGCCCTCGGCCTCATCAAATGGGCCAGCGCCGAAGCCAACTTCGAGCTGGGCCGCCTCGACGAGCACCGCACCACGCTCATCGCCCGCGCCGCCCGCGAGGTCATGGATGGCAAACTCGATGCGCACTTCCCGCTCGACATTTACCAGACCGGCTCGGGCACCTCGACCAACATGAACATCAACGAGGTCATCGCCAACCGCTGCTCGCAGCTCGCGGGCAAAGCGATCGGCTCGAAAGACCCGGTGCATCCCAACGACCACGTCAACATGGGCCAGTCGAGCAACGACGTGATCCCCACGGCCATCCACGTCGCCGTCGGCGAACGCATCCGCAAATACCTCATGCCCGCGCTCGAAGGTCTGCACGGTGCATTGGAAAAGAAGGCGCTCGAATTTTGGAACGTCATCAAAATCGGCCGCACCCATCTCATGGACGCCACGCCCGTGCGGCTCGGCCAGGAGTTCGGCGGCTACGCCAAGCAGATCGAATACGCCCGTCTCCGCGCGGGCAACGCCATCGCCGCCATCGAGGAGCTGCCCCTCGGCGGCACCGCCGTGGGCACCGGGCTGAACTGCCACCCCGAGTTTGCCTCCATCGTCATGCGGCACCTTTGGAATCAGACCGGCATCGCCTACCGCGAGGCGCGCAACCACTTCGAGGCGCAGGCCGCAAAAGACGGCCTCGTGCAGGCCAGCGGGCAGCTCAAAACCATCGCCGTCTCGCTCTTCAAAATCGCCAACGACATCCGCTGGCTCGGCAGCGGCCCGCGCTGCGGCATCGGCGAAATTTTGCTCCCCGAGACCCAGCCCGGCAGCTCCATCATGCCGGGCAAAGTGAACCCCGTGATTTGTGAAAGCGTGATGCAAGTCTGCGCGCGCGTCATCGGCAACGACACGACGATCACCTGGGCCGCGGCCAATGGAAACTTCGAGCTGAACGTCATGATGCCCGTCCTTTCGCACTCCCTCCTCGAGTCGCTGCGCCTGCTCGCCAACGTCACGAATGTCTTCCGCGAAAAGTGCATCGTCGGCATCAAGGCAAACAAGGAACGCTGCGCCGAACTCGTCGAGTACTCGATGGCGATGGTCACGGCGCTCGCGCCGATCATCGGCTACGACAAAGCCGCCGAGATCGCCAAGGAAAGCGCCAAGACCGGCAAGACCGTCCGCGAAATCTGCCGCGAAAAACAAATCCTCCCCGAAGCCGAACTCACCAAGGCGCTCGATCCCTTTGAGATGACGAAGCCCGGCGGCGAAGGCGCGGCGGGCGGGTAGGTTGGGCCGTCAAAAATAAAATTG
The DNA here is from genome assembly GCA_025351065.1 of Chthoniobacter sp. Taxonomy (GTDB): domain Bacteria; phylum Verrucomicrobiota; class Verrucomicrobiia; order Chthoniobacterales; family Chthoniobacteraceae; genus Chthoniobacter. The sequence goes on from JANXWQ010000546.1 coordinate 2,254, forward strand.
GCCGCGGTGGCTAAGGGGCTGTGAAAAGTGCGGCGACTGTAGGGGAAGCTGCCAGCTTCCCCCGATTCTCGGAGAGAATCGCGGGAACCCAACGGGTTCCCCTACAGCCACGCGCCAGACTTATTTCACTATCTCTAAGAGTATATACCGGAAGTCCTGATTCTAGTAATTACAAAGGTACTTTTAGCGCGGGATTGGGGAGAAGCTTGGGATGGAAAATTCGACCGCGCGCACTGGCTATACGACAGATATGAACGCCTGGGCGACCTCCAACTCCTCTGGGCCGACGGCGGCTACGCGGCGGACAAACTCGCCGGCTGGATGACCGAACGCTTCGGCGCGCGCGCCTTGCGCCTGGAGATCGTCCGCCGCAGCGACGACGCCACAGCCTTCCAGGTCCGCCCGCGCCGCGGGGTCGTCGAGCGCACCTGCGGCTGGCTCCATCGCTTCCGCCGCTTGAGCAAAGACTTCGAATTCCGCACCGACTCTTCCGCAGCCTTCATCCTCAGCGCCGCCTCCCGCCTGCTCATCTCACGCCTCGCGACCTGAATGGACTTTCGATACATACGCTAAGAAACTCAGCCCGCCGTTCGTCTGGCCTTGGTGAGCATCGTCCTATCCGCCAATCCGCTGTTGCGCCCGCCGCGTGCGTCCTGACACGCTTCGCCCCGCGTTTTCCTCACCCCAGAAATTCTCCGCTTATGAAAACCCGTCTCCTCCTCCCGTTCGCCGCCGTGCTTGCCTTCGCGCCATTGGTGCGCGGGGAAAATGAAGTCGGCTTCATCGAAAAATTTGCGCTCGCGGCGGATCGGGAGGCGGTGCTGGGGCAGCTCATTCCTGGGAGCGAGGAGTTTTATTTTTTCTCGGCGCTGCATTTTCAAAATACGAAGCAGAAGGCGAAGCTGGCGGCGATCATGGACGCGTGGGCGAAGCGGTTTCCCAATTCGCAGCAGCGGCGGGTGATCGAGAATCGCGAGGCGCTGCTCGGCTACGATGCCGACCCGCAGGCCACGCTGAAGTTTCTGCGCGAGCGGATGAATTTGCAGTTCAATCACCAGCAGGAGGCGCGCGACCAAAAGCCCGACCTGCCGACGGCGCTCGATCAGAAATTGATCGGACGCGATGTGTTTCAGCGCGAGGCGATCCGCGCGGCGGATGATCTGAGCCAGGTCGGCGAGGCGGCGATTGAGGAATTCGTGCGGTCGAAAACCGCGCTCAAGCCGGCGCATGTGCGCGTGGTGCTCTCGCGGTTGAAGCGGCCGGATTTGCCGAACCTCGTGGACTACATCGCCACGGATTTGCAGACGAAGGAGAGCCGGGGGTTTGGCGAGTTTGAGATTCATCGCGCGCTGCTGCCGGAGCAGCTCGATGAGCTGGCGAAGCGCCTTCCGGCGCTCGCGGACAATCAGGCGTTCGTCTTCGCGCGGCTGCGCAAGCTCGCGCCGGGCGCGGATGCGGATGCGGAGTTCGATCCCGTGGAGCGCGAGGCGTGGCTGGAGCGGACGTGGGCTTACGCGCAGAAGCTTTCGCCCGCGTTCAGCTCGCTCAAGGCGAACCTGCTCTACCAGCGGCTCCAGCACGACCGCGCGCGCGGTGTGTATGACGAGAAGCGCTTCCTCGAATATCTCAAACTCCCACGCCGCACGGGCTACATGAATCCGAAATATCTCGACGCGCCGGAGCAGCAGCGCAGCGCCGTCGATCTCGGCGCAAACTTCGCCGAAGCCGTCGCCATCGCCCGGCCCATCGGCAACGACGAGGCGCTGGTGCGCGATTACTTCTTCCACATTTTTCCGCGGCTCGACGCGAAAGCCGGTGACCTCGACGCGGCGGAAATCTTGAAAACGTGGACGCCCTACGTGCGCGACACCTGGCTGAAACCGGTGCTCGCGGAAGCGATGATAACCAACGGCGTCGGCGAGCCGGAGCGCTGGGCGTCGCTGCTTTCGCCCACGGCGTTTCAGGCGCTGAAGGACCGCACCGATGTCGATTTCGCGCTGACGAATCCGCAGTTCCACGCGCCCGCGGACGACGTGTCGCTCGACCTTTTCGTGAAGAACGCGCCGAAGCTCATCGTGAAAATCTACGAGATCAACACGCTCTCGTTTTTCCTCACCCACCAGCGCCAGCTCAACACCGACCTCGCGCTCGACGGCCTCGTGGCGAACCGCGAGACCACGCACGATTTCACCGCCGACGCCGCGGGCCGCAGCCCGTTCCGGCGCAGCGTGCGGACGTTCAAGTTTCCCGAGCTGAAAGGCCGGCGCGGCGCGTGGGTCATCGAGTTCATCGGCGGCGGAAAATCGAGCCGCGCGCTGGTGCGCAAAGGCCAGTGGTCGCTGCTCCAGCGCACCGGCCCGGCGGGCGACATGCTCACGGTGCTGGATGAAAAGCACGAGCCGGTGAAGGACGCGGTGGTGTGGCTCGACGGGCGGAAGTTTGCGCCGGATGAAAAGAGCGGCTTCATCCTCGTGCCCTTCACGCAGCAGCCGGGCGCGAAGCCCATCGTGCTCGCCGATGCGGCGGGCGAATTCGCGACGCTCGCGAGCTTCGAGCATCACGCCGAGCAGTACCGGCTCGACGCGCAATTTCACATCGAGCGCGAGCAGCTCCTCGCGCGCCGCGAAGCCACGCTCGCCGTCCGCGCCGCGCTGCTCCTCGGCGACGCGCAGGTCTCGCCCGACCTGCTCACGGACACGAAGCTGACCATCACCTCGACCACGCTCGACGGCGTCTCGACGACGAGCGAAGTGAAAGCGCCGAAGCTCGATCCGGCGAAGGATTTCACCCACACGATCACGGTGCCGGAAAGGCTGGCGATGCTGGTGGTCAAGTTGTCGGGAAAAGTCAGCAATCTGAGCAAGGGTGGTGAGCCGCAGAATGTGGAATTGTCGCGCCGTTGGGACTTGAATCACATCGACAAAACCGAGGCTACGACCGACGGGCACGTCTCAAAGTTCGGCGAAGCCTTCGTTTATGAATTGCTCGGAAAGAACGGCGAGAGAATCGCTGACCAGCAGATCATTTTTGAGTTTAGGCATCAGGAGTTTAAGCGGCTCGTGACAATCGCGCTGAAGACCGACGCACAAGGCCGCGTGGGGCTCGGTGCCCTCGCAGGCATCGAGAATTTCGACGCGAAAGCACCGAACGGTCGGAGCGGACATTGGATCATGGTGGACTTCGAGCGGACCTGGCCGGAGGCGATTCACGCGAAGGTCGGCGATGCGGTGAAGGTGCCGCTTTCACCGGACTTCACCGAGAACATGAATCGTCTCGGCTTCCTGCCCGTGGATTGGCTCCAGCGGGAAATCTCCCTGCTCGAATTGCGGTCGGGGACATTCACCGTCGATCACGGAAAAAAGATGCGCGTCGAGGGTGGGTTTCTCGTGATCGAAGGACTACCGGCAGGCGACTATTCGCTGCGCGTGGGCAAAGTCGATGCGCCGGTCATTACGATTCGTGTCACCGCCGGAAAGCCGGTGCAAAACTGGATCGAGTCGCCGAACCGTTCGCTCGAAATCCGCGATCCCGCCACGCTCCACATCGCGAGCATGAAGGCGGGTGACGATGGCCTGACGATCCAACTCGCGAACTGGAATAAGTTCACGCGCGTACATGTAGCCGCCACGCGATTTCTGCCGGTCGAATGGCTGTTCAATCTCGGGGGATTCACGCGCGTCGAGCCGGGTTGGGCGACGCCCGACAAGCTGCCAAGCCTTTTCGCAGCCGGTCGCGACATCGGCGATGAGTACCGCTACATCCTCGAACGGCGTTACTCGAAAATCTTTCCGGGCAACATGCTCACGCGGCCCGGCTTGATCCTGAATCCTTGGGAAGTGCGTTCGACGGATTTGCAGGCGCAGCAGTTGGCCGCGATGCAACGTGCCGCGGGAACGGCTGGAGGACGAGGCGGTGCGGCAAAAGCACCGGCTGCCTCTGCGCCCGGAATCGGTACGATGCTTTTCATTTCCGGTGCGTCTGACTCGAACCGTGACTTCCTCGCCACCGTTGCACCGGTGCTTTTCAATCTCACGC
>JANXWQ010000548.1 GCA_025351065.1 Chthoniobacter sp.
GCCTGGGGCAGCCGTTGCGCCATCACCCAGAACTCTTTCTGCTCTTGCGTCTTCTTACGGGGCTTGAACATCCCCCTTCTTCTCTAAGTCACCCCCACCATGTCGAGCTTTTTCAACAGCCTCCTAACGACCCCAAGCTCAACGCTTGGGCCGCATTTGTAGAGTGTGGCGAAAGACCTGGATATTCTTGTTCTGGCTTCCGGGCAAATGGGTAGGCTTCCGGTCACCGATGTAAATCTGCTCAACATCGACACAGAGATGGCCATCCTCAGGCGTCTTGCTGAACCGTATGAAAACGCCGTCATCGTTATAGACTGATGGCTGATACGCAGGCTCCTGCAAAAAATTGAGGGCCTCCTCAACCCTCTCGAAAGACAGCCGGCTTTCCTGAAGGAAAATACGGGTTATCCCATGGTGTTCCTGCACAACTTGGTACAGATTATAAGTCCCCATGACGCCTCTCCATCGCGTGGGTCGAGGGAAGAAAAAAGGGCCGGAGCGAGTTTCCATGGGGTAATACAACTCCTTGGTGGGATAGAAGAGCCGGACGGATCGCGACGCGCCCTCCAAAATAACAGTCCGAGTAAGCAAGTCGTTGGCAGTGATGGTGACGCTACCAACGGAAGTCTCGGCGGAGATCGATTCGCCGGGTTGCACGACCAGCACCTCGATGGGCCACGGCTCCAGAGGTAGAAAGCTGCACGCAGAAAGCAGCGACGCCATGAGGAGTATTGCGAGGATGAGCGATCTCATGCGGCCTCAAATGTGAATATACGACTGGGGAGGTGTTGGCGGTCGCATCTCGGGGAGAGCTAACAGGACGCCGGGTGACTGTCCTTGACGGACTCCGATGCGCTGCGTCGAGCACCATGGCTCGACACGCGCACCAGCCCTGCTTTTTACTCGCGCGCGGAATGCCCCCCGCACCCGCACCCGCACCCGCCGCCCGCGCGCACCCGCGCGGCATTTACACGCTCTACTTCACGGAGATGTGGGAGCGCATGAGCTACTACGGGATGCGGGCGCTGCTCATCCTCTACATGACGGCGGGGCGGGCGTGGGGATGGTGCTGGGTGTGGTGCAGTACGTGGTGACAAAAAAGCATCTCGGCGAGGCGGGGCGGCAGCCGTCGGCGCCGAGCGCGCATCCGCGGCGGGACTGGGCGTGTGTGGGCGCGGCGGTCGGGGCGGTCGTGGTGGTGGCGGCGGCGCTAGCGCTGGCGGGGGCCGTCATCATTGAGCCGGTGGCGCTGGCGAAGCGGACGACGGTGGTGATCGTGAGCGTGGCGGCACTGTGGTTTGCGTGGGCCTTTCTGCTCGCGCGGCTGGCGGCGGTGGAAAAGAAACGGCTCGCGGTGGTGGCGATTCTGTTCTTCGCGTCGGCGCTGTTTTGGTCGGGCTTCGAGCAGACGGGTTCGGTGATGAATCTTTTCGCGGAGCGCTACACCAACCGCGTTTTCTCCGGCTGGGAGATGCCCGCGGGCTGGTTCCTGTCGGTCAATGCGCTGCTCATGCCGGGCATCGAATAGAGCAGTGGCCACTCCATCCAGCGCATCATCCGCACGAACTGATGTTGGAATCACGAATGACGGATTGACGGATTGACGCTGGAAACGCGGCCCGTCATTCGTCATTTTCCTCCGCCATGCGCCACGCACCCATCGCCAAAGCCCTGCCCACCTTGAACCGCGAGCGGCTGCGCGCCCTGCTCGCGCCGCATTCGCTGGCCGTGGTCAATGCCAACGACATCCCGACAACGAACTCCGATGGCAGCACCGCGCTCGTGCCGAACAGCGACCTGTTTTACCTCACCTCGGTCGAGCAGGAGCAGACCATCCTGCTGCTCGCGCCGGACGCCTGCGACGAAAAGCTGCGCGAGATTCTTTTCATCCGCGAGACCAGCGAACTGCTGGCGCAATGGGAAGGCCACAAGCTCACCAAGGACGAGGCGCGCGCGGTCAGCGGCATCGCGCGGGTGGAGTGGCTGGAGCAGTTCCCGCAGATTTTCCGCCAGCTCATGTCGGAGATGGAAAACGCCTACCTCAACAGCAACGACCACGCGCGCGCGACGGTGGAGGTGGAGAGCCGCGACGCGCGCTTTGTGCGTGAGACGCAGCGGCAGTTTCCGCTGCACACCTACCGCCGGCTCGCACCGCTCCTGCGCACGCTGCGGCTGGTGAAGTCCGAGCACGAGATCGCGCTGCTCGAGCGCGCCTGCGCCATCACGCGTGACAGCTACGAGCGCGTGGCGCGCTTCGTCCGGCCGGGCGTGAACGAGTGCGAAATCGAGGCCGAGTTTGCCCACGAATACATCCGCCAGCGCGGGAAATTTTCCTACCAGCCCATCATCGCCTCGGGGAAAAACGCCTGCGTCCTCCACTACCTCGCCAACGACCAGCCGTGCAACAGCGGCGACCTCCTCCTGCTCGATGTCGGCGCGAGCTACGCCAATTACAACGCCGACGTCACCCGCACGCTGCCGGTGAACGGCAAGTTTTCCCGCCGCCAACGGCAGGTGTACGACGCCGTCCTGCGCGGGCTGCGCCAATGCACCGACGCGCTCGTGCCCGGCAAAAAGCCGCGCGACTGGCAGAAGGAAGCCGAGGCTTTCATGGAAAAAGAACTCCTCGCCCTCGGCCTGCTCAAGCCCCGCGACATCAAAAAGCAGGATCCCGACAAGCCCGCGCTGAAGAAGTTTTTCATGCACGGCGTCGGCCACCCGCTCGGCCTCGATGTGCATGACGTGATGGCCCCCGGCGTGCCGATGGCCCCCGGCTGGGTCATGACCGTCGAGCCCGGCATCTACCTGCCCGACGAAGGCTTCGCCGTGCGGCTCGAGGACGACATCCTCATCACCGCGCACGGCAACGTGAACCTCACCCGCGACATCCCCATCGAGGCCTCGGACATTGAGGCGCTCATGGCCGGGCGCGGGGAAAAGGCCCGCCGCTGACCTCCTACGGCTCCGGCTGCACCGGCGGCGGGTCGCGGCGGTCAGCGAGGAGGGCTACGCCAACGGCGTGGCATCATTCAGCCCAGGGTTGCTCGCCGCGAGCTACCCTGGGAATGGCCCGCAGGAAAACGCCCCAACCCCAACGGGGTTGAAGCCGGTGGTGGCGGGTCGGGTGAGCAACCCCGTTGGGGTTGGAGCCTGTTTCTGCACAGATCCCAGGGTAGGCGCAAGGCCGCCAACCCTGGGCTGAATGATGCAACGCCGTTGGCGTAGCCCCGCCGCCCGCCTCGACACCGCCCACAAATCCCGCTCCCCTCCACCCCATGCCCGCCTCCAAGTTCCGAAATATGCGAAACCCTTTCGTTTAATTCAGAGTTAGCCGTTGCTCGCGTTTTCTGAATCAGATGAGTGAAGAAGCCTTTTATGATTTGGTCGCCACCCAAATCCAGCAAGGCCAGCTCAAGCCTGGCTTGTGGACGAAGGCATTCGCAGACGCCCACGGAGACCAAACGAAGGCACGCGTCCTCTACATTCGGCAGCGGGTCGCGCAACTTGAGCAAGAGGCGGTTCAGGCAGCACGTCTCCAACGAGAACAACAAAAGAGCAGGCGAGGCAAGCCGCACAGAAACGCGCGGATGAGGAGTGGGAGCGACTATACCCCAAGGACAAACCCACTGACATCCGCGCCCATGTCATCACCGTTGCAGCGATACTTCTTACCATTCTACTTTTATGGCTCGTCACCGCCTCCAAATGACCTCGACGGATAACCATTCGCTGAGCTTGGGGTCGTTAGGAGGCTGTTGAAAAAGCTCGACATGGTGGGGGTGACTTA
>JANXWQ010000604.1 GCA_025351065.1 Chthoniobacter sp.
GCACCGGTAGATCGTGGGCAAAATACCTCAGCACCTCCCGGAATTTTCGCTCCGAAATGCGCGCGCCTCTAAGATATTTGTTTTTCATTATGGACGAGCAGTTTGCACCGCTTCATCCGCTCTCAGCTACATAAGACCCAACCAATATGCAAACCGTTTCCGGCGATTTGCATTGGCATTGCAGAGGCCGGGACAACAGCCGGATGGAGCGATTTCAAACCGATGAAAAAACGCGCGCCTTCCAAAACAGCCCGGCCCGCCACTGCCTGTCAGTTCGCGATCTTCACCAGCGACGGCGCGCGCCACGCCGTCAGCGCGCCTTCGGGCGCGAGAAATTCGTCGTAGCGGCGATTGCCGCCGATTGCCTGCCCACGCCGGACAAAGACCAGCGCCCCTTTCTCGCGGTCATTCTCTCCAACCCGCATTTTGTGCGCCCGCAGGAATGATGACAAAGCCCTTCTTCATCCTGCACAGCCTGGGCGTGATTGAGGTGCGCGCCGAAACCGCGCAGACCGCTTTGCAAAAAGCCTTCCTGCCGCTCGGCTTTCGCGATGCGCTCGCGGTCATTGACGGCGAGTGCATTTTCAGCGCGCACACCATTCCCTCGCGCGCGCCGTTCATCGGCCTGGCGGGCAAACCTCTGGCGGGAGGCGGCGCGTGATAACCGTGGAAATTTTCGCGGCGTCAGAAATCGGGGCCGCGCTCGGCATCAGCCGTTTTGCGGCGGCTCGCGCGTTTGATGGACGCAAACCATTTGGGAAAAAAACGGTCAGCAACACCCTCGCCGATGCGTGGCGCATCGCTGATTTTCCGCCCGAACTGACGGCCCGGCTCGAAACCATCCGCGCCGCTCATTTTTACCGCACCGCGGCAGACCTACTGCGAGATCCCGTGCGGCCGTGGCAACCGCCGGTGCCGCTGGCACAGATTGCCGACGCCCATCTGACCAAGGCCGCGCAACTCCAGCGCGCCCTCGCCCGCGCGCTCGCCTTGCCGGAAGGCGCGACCATTTCCGCCCGCGCGCAGCTCGCCGCCGAAGATTTCCCGCGGGAGATGCGTTACACCGTCAGCGACCGCCAGCTTCGCGCGCTCATCACCCGCACGCTCGATCGCGACCGTCGCGCCTTCGCCTGGCATCGTCTCGAATTGTATTTGTCGGACAACGTGAAAGCCAAGGCCGCGCCCCGCGCGCGGGCCGTCACGATTGCCCGGCTCTCCTTTCCCGAGCTGGACGAAGCCTTTGCGACCATCGCCAATCCCGCCGCACTCACACCTGCCGAAAGCGCCTATTGCTGGCGGCAGATCATCGAATGTTTCGCCGAGCGGGCCACAACCGCGGCGGACGAAAAGAAGCTCAAGCGAGAGTTGTGCGCCTACGTGTTGAAAGCCGCGCCCTGGCTCGCGGAGAGTGGCCCGGCTCTAAAACGGAATTTCAACCGCAAGCTCAACGCCGCGGAGGCCGGAGGCATCGCCGCGCTCGTGGACGGCCGCGCGGAAAAATCTGGACACTTCCGCCGCGCCAGAGATTGGGACGAAAACATTTTGCTTTTGGCGAAGTGGACGCGCGCCAGGCAGGGCCGCGAAAGCCAGGCGTGGCGGGAATTGTATGAAGGCACAACGCCAAACGGCGAACGCTTCAGCGACGGCTTCCGCGCGTGCTTCACGTTTGATCCGCGCCGCGCCAAAAGCGCCGTTCCTGCGCGTGTGCGGGCCGCGCTGCGCCCGATGATTACCGCCACGAATGACCTCGCCCTGGGCCCGCGACAGGCCCGCGTGCGGCTGCCGAGCATCCATCGCGAGTGGGACGACACGGCCGCGGGCGATTTCTACACATCCGATGACGTGACGGTGAACCACTACTGGTGGGAGGAATCGGAGTTTGGCGACTATGAGTTTGACGGCATGCGGTTCAACGTGGGGCGCGGCCAATGGCTGCCCGTGGTGGACGAGCGCACCGACTGCCCGCTCAGTTTCATCCTGCTCCCGAACCGCAACTATTCATCGTGGGCGATTCACACGCTGAACACGCGGACGTTTTCAGACGAGCGGATCGGGCTGCCCTTTCGCGGGATGAAATACGAGCGCGGCATTTGGAAGGCGCGCAACATTAAGAGTCAGTTTTCATGGGCCGCGATTGACGAGGGTTTCGCCCGCGAAGGCATCCGGCTGCACCTGCGCCAAGCGACGACTCCAAAGGCGAAGATCATTGAGCGCGTGATCGGCACCGCGCAAAACCTGATGGAGCATTTGCCCGGCTATGTGGGACGGGACGAGATGCACGTCCGCTTCGAGCGCGTGCATAAATTTCTCGCGCGCCTCAAGCGCGTCGGCCAGCCGCGAAAGGGCGACACAGACCCGCGGGAAATGCTGCTCAGCAAGGAACAGTTTGCCGACGAACTCACGAGGGTCATGCGCGCCTTTGCCGACGAACCGCAGAACGGCGGACGCCTCGCGGGGCTCTCTCCAGCCGAAGCCTGGCGGCAGCTCGCGCCGGCGCGTCCGCATATCGTCTTGCCCGCCTCGTTGCGCCACCTGCTCAGCACGCATCGCAGCGAACAGACCGTGACGAGCGAGGGCGTGAAAATCCGCGTCGGCGCGGTCTTCAATTACTACTGCGGAAGCGAGCAACTCGGCGCGCTGCGCGGCGAAAAGGTGAACGTCTTTTTCAATCCTGAGTTGCCGGAACAAATCGTGGTCGTGCATCCGCCGAGCGATCCGCGCGGGGTGAATGCCTTCGCGGTTCCGCTTTTTGAACGCGTGCCGGCGAACTCGGCAACGAAGGAAGATTTTCAGGCCGCGCGCGAGGCGCAACGCGCCTTCGCGAAATATGGCGAGGCCGTGTTTCGCATTATCGCGCCAGCCGACAATCTCACCGTGCGCAATGAACGGCTCGGCAGCGCCGATCTCCGCGCCTTCGGTGATCGCCACCTGAGCTTGGAACGCGCGCAAATCGACCTCACAAATTCGCGCGAAAAACACCGCCGGGAAATCAGCGAACTGGCGGCTCGGCAGGGCGTCGCGATTGATCCGGCCAAGGTGCGCAAGCCCGCCGCCGTCGCGGCGAGCCTGCGTCGCGCCGCGGAACTGGAAGCCGAGTTGCGCGCCGCGGAAGCCGGGTCAGACGACGGCGTCGGCGCGGCGCAAGTGAAAACCTACGTCTTGAAAGGGCCGGCGGCCGCCGCGGTAAATAAGGCCGACATCGCCGCGTATTGGGCGACTTGGAAAAAGGCCGAAGCGGCGTCGCCTGGCTTGAATCGCCATGCGCTCACCCGGCGCGTGCTCGGCTACGTGAAACCCCACCGCGAACTCACCCGCGCCGAGTGGGCAAAGCTGCTCTCCGCATTCAACTCTAACGCCAAAAATAAAACAGCATGAGCACCGCCGAAAATACTCCAATCCGTCCGGCCCTTGTCGCTGCCAAGCTCGCGAGGATTCGGAATTACGAGGATGAACGGTTGCTTTTGGAAATCGCGGCGGAGCCGCGGCTCGTGGAGGCAATGTGGTTTTTGCAATTCATGTCCGACCCGGAAAACAATCCCGGAGGGCTGCGCAAATTCGCGACCGATCTCGTGGCTGAGTCGCGCGATCTCATCGGCACGTCGACCATGCAAAAGCACACCGCGAACGAATTGCCGGATGAAACGCTGAGAACGATCCTGGAGGAAATTCCCGACCGGCTGCGCTGGGATATTTGCCTAGACGCCGGCCCGGTGCGGGCGGATTCGTTTTGGGAGGTGGAATGGGATGAGGCTGTGCGTCTGGCGGCGGAGAAAAACAGAAAGAACGAGGAGGCCCGTGGCCGCATCACCCGCGCGACCTTTGTGAAAGTCGCCGTCGAGACTGCGACCGCCGAACTGCCAACATATCTGCGCGGGCTGTGCGAACAGTTTCCCTATGGCTTTCGCCGGGGTCGAGCGCGTGTTGGCGGAATCCATGCAGAGGCCGGTCAGGCTCCTTGGTATTTTCCGCGCATCTCGGAAGCCATCCTGCGCTTCATGGATCAACGCAAAGCCGCGGTGACTGCGGCTATCGCCAGCACCGAAGTTTCACGCGAGGTCTTTCATTGGCTGCACAAAGCACGCTCCACCCGCTCGGCGGTCATCATTGAAGGCAATTCGAGATTTGGAAAAACCGAGGCTGTGCGCGCCTGGGTGAACATGAATCCTGGGCTGGCGCGCTACGTGAAGACGCCGCCGTCCAGCGCCGAGGGCGATTTGCTCCGCGCCATCGCCGTCGCGCTGGGATTGGATTACGGCGCGAAGGTGCTTCGCGGCTACCAGCTCCGCAGTGAAATCGAATACGTGCTCAAACACTCCGGGCTGATGCTCGTTTTCGATGAGGCGCAATCCCTGTTTCCGAGCACCTACGGGCGCAACACCGCGCCGGCGCGGCTGAATTGGGTGCGGTGCAACGTCATTGATGCCGGATTGCCGGCGGCGTTCGTTTCCACGCCGCAGAGCTACCGCAACGCCGAGCGGAAATTTGTGAAGACGACGGGCTTTGCCATCGAGCAATGGAGCGAGCGGATTTTGAAGACGGTGCATCTGCCGTCCGAAGTCGGACGCGACGATCTTTTTGCCATCGCGCGGATTCACTTTCCGGGGCTCTCCGACAAGTATCTCGAATACGTTGTTGAGCGGGCGGCGGCGACTGAGCGCAACTACGTTTCCGACGTGTCCAAAATCGCGCGTCTGGCTTACTCGAATGCGGAGGATGCCGGATGTTCCACACCGAAATTTGAGCACATCATTTCGGCCATCAACGACGTGCTTCCCACCGCGCCAGCCGCGCCCTCATCCCCTGCCCCGCGCAAGTCCGCTGCACGGTCTGTGCAAGCAGTTTTCAGCGCACCTGAAAACGAATCGTCCGGTCGCTCCATGCGCCCGGAAGACGTGCCGGCGGATCGCCACTTTGACCGTTCCTTAGAAGCCGGCACGGAAGCGCTTTTGCCCGGCTAAAACGGCCCGAATTCTTGTTCTTTATGAAAGCCGCCCGCGAGGCGGCCATTCGCATTTCTAGTCGGGTTTTGGAAGTTGGAAGTCCAAAAGTGGGACAAGTTATCGACCAAGCTACATGATCTTCCTTGTATTTTTGGCCGCGCTTTATGTCGGCGCTTTCTGCGTGCTTTTCAGCGCGCAGGCTGAGCAGTGGTAAAAAAGCGCCGCCGGGCTGAGGGTGGCTGCCACAAGCTGGGCTCCCCTCGCTCGCCGACGCATAGGAAGGTCGGTGCATTTGGGTTGAGTGATTGCGCGGAGCGGCTCCTATTCCTGCCCCGGCCTTCAAGGTCATAAAACGCTCAGCGTTCACCGGGCGGATGTATTAGCTGCTAAATTTTTGTGCAAAAAAGCGCCGGGGAGCTGTGAGGCTCGCCGGGCTCTGGTTATTTCGAGTGACGGCGGGGAGCGCGGGTGTTACTGGCTCCGTGCATGAAAATTGTGTTGTTGCTGGGAATCGTCGGCCTCTGTTTCTACCTGGGCATCACGCAGACCGCTCAAATCAAGAGAAATGCTGAGGCCAAGGCGGCAGCGGAAGCCGCCGCACAGGCCGCCGCGTCCGTGCCCGCCAGCACGCCAGCGCCGGCAGCAGTGCCCCGCTCCAGCCCGCTGGCGTCGCCCTCTACAGGTGCCGCCACGCCCGCGCCGAAGCCCAGCGATTGGATGTGGCAAAAGGCGACACCCGCGCCGAAGGAAAACCGCCGGGGGCGCTAACGTGGCAGCGGCACCATTGCCGCTGGCGAATGACACCGGTGCTATTTAGCCGGGGTCTTGCCCAGATTAGACGTTGCACTGGCGTCTATGATACTGGGCCTCAATGAGAAACACATATATTTGCAATGCAAGGATTTCGGAACACAAATTTAAGGAACTGCTAAAGATGTTCTGCACCGATGTGCCGGCACTGACGGCGAGCAAGGCTGACGGTGGTCAATCGCAAGACCAGCCAGCAGATCTATGCGTGCCTGCGGGGGCGTGTGGCGGCGCTGGCGGTGGACGAGGCCCGTCCGTTCACGGGTGAGGTGGCGATTCATCGCCACCAAAACCAGTTCGCCCGCGGCAAGAACCACGTCAACGGCATCGAGAGCTTCTGGAGCTACGCCAAATTCCGTTTCCTCAAACTGCGCGGCGTCCGCCCGCAGTTCTTTCTTCTCCACCTCAAAGAATCGGAGTGGCGCTGAAACCACCGTCTCGATAACCTTTACTTCCTCTTACTCAACACCCTCCGCCTCCAACCGCTCTAATCTGGGCAAGACCCTGGGTTAATACCCTCTCGCCCGAGCACGCCACAGTCACTCGCCACGATATCGCTTCGTAGGGATAACGTGGCGGCAGACCATTTTATTTCGCATCAGGGCACGGGCGCGGCGGAGGGTGGCGGGGCGAGGGCGCGGATGACGACGTTTTCGCCGAACTGCGCGAAGTCGTCGCGCGCGGTAAAAGCGGCCTCGTCGTCGAACGCTTCCCACTCGCCTTTGCGCAGCGCGCAGAGCGCCGTGGGGTGCTCGCGGAGAAAGTCGCGCAGCCCCTTTTTCCACACGATGACCGGGATGGGATGCGCGGCCCAAAACGGCTGCTCGGTTTTGGCCAGCACGCGCACGCCGGGCTGCGCCGCGCGCACGTCGGAGTGCGTGTAATAGATGATCCCGCGCACGAGAAATTTCCCGCTCAGCATCGGCTCGTCGCCGCGCCGCGTGGCCATGAGCACCCGCGCCACGGGCCGCGCGGAGCTGGCCGCCTCGACCGCCGGCAGCGCGACGGTGAGCGCGCCGACGAACAGCCCGAGGCTGGCGGTGGAGCTGGCGAGCACCCACGGCGCGAGATTTTTGCGGAGCAGAAAAAACACGCTCACCGCCAGCCCCGCGAAGACCAGCACGACCGGCACTGCAAAAGGCGCGAGCGTTTTCGCCAAAGATGCCGCCGCACCCGCGGGCCGCGCAAACGCCAGCGCGGCGAAGAGCCCGACGAGCGCGCATTGGAAAATGGCGAAGCCCGCGACCATCCGCCGCTCGCCCGAGCTGGCAAAGCCGCGGGCCAGCAGCTCATCGAGCGTCCGCCCGACCAGCACCGCGAGCGGCACGAAAAGGTAGAACGCGTAGGACGGCAGCTTCGACTGCGCGGCGGTGAGAAAGACGAGGCTGGTGAGCAGCCAGCACCATTGGAAAAACGCCGCCTCATCCGCGCGCAGCCGCCCCCACGCGCGCCGCACGGTGAGCGCCACCGCGGGCATCCAAGGCAGCGAGCCGAGCAGCAGCAGGCCCGCGTAATACCAGACGTGATTGTTCGCCGGATGTTCGGCGCGCAGCATGCGCAGCCAGTTGTCGCGGATGAAAAACTCCTCCCAAAACGGCTTCGCGTACCAGGCAAACATCGCCGCGTACCACGGCACCACGATGACCACGTAAGCCGCCACGCCCCGCCAGAAACCGCGCCCGCGGTAAAGGGCCGCGCGTTTCGTCCCGAGTGAAAACGCCACCGTCGCCAAGATCGTGACCGTCGAACCAATCGGCCCTTTCGTCAGCACCGCGAGCCCCGCGAAAACCATGTGCCAGAACATCCACCGATCCCTTTGCGCCTCCTCTTTCACCCCGAGCCAGTAGCAAAAAAGCGCCGCCGCCAGAAATGTCGCCAGCGGCACATCCGTCAGCATCAGCCGCGACATCACGCAAAACTCCAGCCCCGTCGCCAGCACCAGCGCCGCGAGGAAACCCGTGCGCCGATTCCACACCCGCGCCCCGAACCACGCCACGAGGAGCACCAGCGCGGTCGCAAAGAACGCCGTCGGCAGGCGGCCCGCGAATTCCGTTTCGCCCAGCGCCTTGAACGAGCCCGCGACCAGCCAGTAGTAAAAGATCGGCTTTTCAAACTGCGGCGCCCCGTAAATCTGCGGCGTCACCCAGTCGCCGGTCTGCACCATCTCGCGCGCCGTCTGCGCGTAAAACGGCTCATCCGGGTCGATCAGCCCCAGCGTCCCCAGCCGCCACCAAAACGCCACGAAACACACGGCGAGTAGGACGGCGAGATCGATCTTTCGGCTGGAAAACACGCGCCACCGTCCGCAATCGCCCCGCGAGCGGCAAACAAAAAGCCCCGTTGCTCTCCCCCACCCTTCGCCTTTTCACATCCGTCCGGGTGCGCGCAGAAACCGACCTCGATTACTTCGCCTTCACCAGCCGCAGGGCGTCGCGGGCGAACCAGACCTCGCCTTTGCTCGCGCGCAGTTCGGCCACGAGGATGATGGCGCCGCCGGGCGTCTCAAAGGTGTAGCCGACGGGCTGCCACGCCGCGGAGCCCACGGCGGCGTTCTGGCCGTCGCGCACGCCGCCGGAGATGCGCAGGCCCGCGCCTTCGCCGGAGGGGTCTTTCACGCCCACGACGTTGGACGTGGCGACCTTGCCTTCGAGGCGGTAGCGGCCCGCATCGAGGTGCAGGGTCTGCCGCCACGAGGCCACGGTCGCGGCTTCGGCGCGGATGTGCAGCGAGACCTGGCCGTCCTTCGCCGCCTCGTCGCAGACCGCGCCGGTGCCTTCCTGGCTCCAGCCTTTCGCGAGTTTCAGCACGCCGTTCGCATCGAAGACCACCGGCTTCGGAATCGCCCCGAGCTGCCGCCCGATCGCCGCGAGGCGCCGGGTGACGCGCCCGCGCGCGTCGTTGATCACGCCCTCGTATTCCTTGGCCCAGCGCCCGTCTTTCGCGGCGATGGCGTTCTGCACGCGCTTGCCCTCGGCGGTCACGCGCGCGGGCCAGTCTTCTTTCTGCAGCACGTCTTCATAAATGCTCTCGACCCGCGCGCGGTAGAGGGGCGCGGCCTGCGGGCAGTGCATGACCGCGCCACCCACGAGCGTGCCGAAATCGCGCATCACCGGAAAGTTTTCGTCGCCGAACATCTGGTCCATGCCATGCAGGAAAAAGGCGAACTTGCCCGAGTCCGCGTCGCGGTAGAGGCGGTAGTTGTTGCGGTTGAAATTGTAGCCATCCCAGTGGCAGAGGATGTCCTCCATCGCGCAAAACGAGATGAACTTTTCGATGTCGAGAATTTTGCCCAGCCGCTCCCAGCGTTTCGCCGCGTCGCCCTCCTGACAGGCGGCGATCAGCTCCTTGATCGCGGTCTTGTCCTTCGGGTCGCCCTTGTCCTTGACCATGTTTTCATTGACCTCCGAGCAGAAGCCGCCGTCCCAAAGATCGCCTTCCGTGTTCTTGTAAAAGGGCGCGAGAAAATCGACCGAGAACGCCTCCTTCACCACGTAGAGCCCGAGATCGCGCCCGTTGAATTCCACAAACGCGTGCGAGCAGCGCGAGGCCGGCACGCCCGCCTTGCGCGCCATCGCGCCGGCGATGAGTTCGTTGAGATACGTGCCGTCCTGCGCGCAGTTGTTGAGGTGAAATTTCACCATCCCGTGGAAGCGCTCGCCGCCCTTGAGTTTTTCCATGCTGAGGGTCAGCCCCGGCTTGCCGTCCATGTGCTGAAAACTGCCCGCCGAACCTTTCAGTTTGACTGAGACTTTTTCGTAAAGCCGCGGCCCCGCGGGCGTGGTCTCGGTCAGCGTGGCCTCGACGTAATGACGCTCGTCCCGTTGCAGCCGCTCGCGCTCCTCGGGCGAAATCTCGATCTTCAGCCGCGGGATTTCGCCGTCAAAAAATTCGTCCGCTTCCTTCGCGTGCTTCTGCTCTTTCGTCGGGCCGGCCCCCGCCGGGCGGGCGGGCGCCGCACCTTGCGCCGTGGTGGAAAACACTGCGCCCCAGGCGAGGAGCAGCGCGGCGAGAGTGAGGTGGTTTTTTTTCATGCGACCCAAAACGAAGCCGCGACACTGCCCCGGTTTCGTGCCCGTGACAATCCCGCCCGTGTCGAAAAATTAGTCTGCGCACCCGCGCCATCTCGCTCGCCAGCGGCGCGGGCGCGTGGCAGAAATGGCGGTGCCATGAAAGCCCTCCACCTCCTCCTCGCCGCGGTGCTGTCGGTCAGCGCGCGGGCCGAAACGCCGCTCAACGTCGCCGCCGCCACGAGCCTGCGCGACGTGCTCACGGAAATCAAAACGCTCTACGCGCACGACCACCCGGACATCGCCCTGACCATGAACTTTGCCGGCTCCGGCGCGATCCAGCGGCAGATCGAAAACGGCGCGCCGGTGGATGTGTTCGTCTCCGCTTCGATGCGCGAAGTTTTTGCCCTCGAAAAAAAGAACCTGCTCGTCCGCGGCTCCATCCGCAATGTCGTCAGCAACACGCTCGTGCTCATCGTGACCAAGGAAAACACCACCATCCACGACTGGGCCGACCTCGCCAAACCGGAGGTGCGCCACATCGCCATTGGCGAGCCGCGCACCGTCTCGGCGGGCATTTACGCCACCGAGACTTTCGCCACGCTCAAGCTCACCGACGCCGTCGCCCCGAAACTCGTGAGCCTGCTCGACGTGGGCCAGGTGCTCACCAACGTCAGCACCGGCGACGCCGACGCCGGCTTGGTCTATGTGACCGACGCGCGCCGCTCCGCCAAAGTCCGCATCGCCGCCACCGCCGGGCCGAAAGCGCACCAGATGATCCTCTACCCCTGCGCCATCCCCGGCTCCGCCAGACAAAAAGACGCCGCCCGTGATTTCACCGCCTTCCTCGTCTCGCCGCCGGCGCGCGCCGTGTTTGAAAAGCACGGCTTTCTCCCGCCGCCGTGACCGGCTGAGATGAGCCTCACGCCGCTCCGCCTCTCCCTCCAGACCGCGCTCTGCGCCACCCTGCTCGCCTTCCTCGCCGGCCTGCTTTGCGCACGCTGGCGGCTCGACCGGCGCGGCCCGGCTAGCGCGGTGCTCGACGCGGTTTTCATGCTGCCCATCGCCCTGCCGCCGTCGGTCGTCGGGCTCGCGCTGCTGCTCATTTTCGGGCGCAGTTCACCGCTCGGCGAAATGCTCGCGCGGCTCGGCTGGTCCATCATTTTCACCTGGCCGGCCACGGTGCTCGCGTCATTCACCGTCGCCTTCCCGATCATGTACCAGAGCGCCCGCGGAGCCTTTCGGCAGATCGAGCCGAGCCTGCTGGATGCGGCGCGCGTCTTTGGCCGTTCGGAGTGGAGCATCCTGTGGAAAATCATGCTGCCCGTCGCCTGGCCCGGCATCGCGGCGGGCGCGGTTCTCACCTTCCTCCGCGCGCTCGGCGAATTCGGCGCCACGCTCATGATCGCCGGCAACATCCCCGGCCGCACCGCCACCGCGCCCGTCGCCATTTTCTTCGCCGTCGAGGCCGACGACCGCCGCGAAGCCATCATCCTCTCCGCTGCGCTGCTTGCCATTTCCCTCGCCGCCATCGCGCTGCTCAACCGCCTGCACCGTCCGTCAATTTAGCGGCGTCCGCGTTTTCAAAACCCGACGACTGCGTAGGGCGCGGGGATGATTTTCACCTGCGCCGCGCGGTCCAGCGTGCCCTCGGTCTGCTCCAGCGAGGCCACCAGATTGTCCGCAAAACTCACCGCCAGTTTCCCGACCGGCACCTTCACGTAGATGATGCTCTTCACGAGATTCCCCGCCGGATCGCGCCCGTACGTTTCCTTTGGCACGCGCTCGTATTTCACAAACTCCCACGTCTCCTCGCGGCCCTTTGCGTCGAGGTGCGACGATTTTTTCGCCGGCTTGCCGAGCGAGCGCATGACCTCCTCGGGCGTCATGTTGATCGCGACTTCGTTCTTCGCGATGAGCGCGTTCACCTCGTCGCGTCGCGCCGCGTTCTGCTTGAGGTTTTCGAGAAAGTCCTTTTTCAGCGGGTTCAAAAATTTCGGATCAACCCAGCCCGCGACCTGCCCCTGCTGCGCCACGCCGCGCACCCGATACGCCCCGTCCGCCACCGCCTGCAAGTCCACGAGCTGACCTTTTTTCAAAGTGCCGAGGTAGCGCTCGATATCGATTTTGTAATGGATCGGCGCATCCGCGATGACCGCCAATCGCACCGGGCGCGGCAGCAAATCTTCGAGGTAGATCGCGCCCTCCTCGCGCACCACCGCGCCCGAGGTCGGAGCGCCGTGGGCGGCGGTGCAGAGCAGCAGGGCGGCGAGGAAAATGGGGAGCGTTTTCACGGGCGGAAAATAGCGCGCTTTGCGGCAAAGTCGAAAGCCAACTCACTTCATCCTTCATCCTTCATCCTTCATCCTTACATTCCCCCGCATGCCCTCGCACACCAAGTCCGCCGCCGCCTTCGCCGAAGCCCGCAAGTTCATCCCCGGCGGCGTGAACTCGCCCGTCCGCGCCTTTCGCGGCGTGGGCGGCGAGCCGTTTTTCGTCGAGCGCGCGGAGGGCGCGCACATCTGGGATGTGGATGGCAACGACCTCATCGACTACGTCGGCACCTGGGGCCCCGCGATCCTCGGCCACGCACCGCGCGTGGTGCGCGACGCCATCACCGACGCCGCCAGCCGCGGGGTCAGCTTCGGCATCCCCAATCCGTACGAGATCGAAATGGCGCGGACCATTTGCACCTGGGTGCCGTCGATCGAAAAAGTCCGCATGGTCAACAGCGGCACCGAGGCCACCATGTCATGCATCCGCCTCGCCCGCGGCTTCACCGGGCGCGATTTGATTGTGAAATTCGAGGGCTGCTACCACGGTCACGTCGATTCCCTGCTCGTGAAAGCCGGCAGCGGCGCGCTCACCCACGGGCAGCCTGACAGCGCCGGCGTGCCGCGCGCTTTTGCGGAGCTGACGATCACGCTGCCCTTCAATGATCCCACCGCGCTCATCTCGCTCTTCATGGCGCAAGGCCACAGCATCGCCGCCGTCATCGTCGAGCCCGTGCCGGCCAACGCGGGCCTCTACCTCCCGCGCGAAGGCTTTCTCGAAGTCCTCCGCCAGCAATGCTCCGAGTACGGCACCGTGCTCATTTTCGATGAAGTGATGACCGGCTTCCGCCTCGCCCGCGGCGGCTACCAGCAGCGCTGCGGCATCTCGCCCGACCTCACCGCGCTTGGCAAAGTCATCGGCGGCGGCCTCCCCGTCGGCGCGTTCGGCGGACGCGCGGACATCATGGACCAGCTCTCGCCCGACGGTCCCGTGTACCAAGCCGGCACGCTCTCCGGCAACCCGCTCGCCATGGCCGCCGGCCTCGCCCAGCTCCACGAAATGGAACGCGTCAACGGCTGGGCGCGGCTGGAGGAAGTCGGCGCGGAGTTTGAAAGCGGCGTGCGCTTTGCCCTGAAAAAAGCGGGCCGCGACTACGTCTTCCAGCGCATCGGCTCCATGTTCTGCCTCTACTTCACCACCGGCGAAATCTGGAACCTCGCCGACGCCCAGCGCTCCGACAAAGCCGCCTTCGCCCGCTACTTCCACGCCTGTCTCGACGCCGGCATCTACTTCGCGCCGTCCCAATTCGAAGCCGGCTTCCTTTCCCTTGCCCACTCCTCCGACGACCTCGCCAAAACGGCCGCAGTCGCTGCCACCGCGCTCGCTGGCGCTTGATTCTGATGCGCGCTACTCTCCCCGCATGACCACCACCGCCCCGCCCGACCCGCAGCTCACGATGCGCGAACTGCTCCGGCATTTCCCCGGCGCGCAGCGGGCGCTCTTTCGCCGCTACCATATCGGCGGCTGCGCGAGCTGCGGTTTCCAGCCCACCGAGACGCTCGCCGAGGTCTGCGCGCGCAATGAAAACCTGCCCGTGGACGAAGTCATCGC
>JANXWQ010000639.1 GCA_025351065.1 Chthoniobacter sp.
GTCGTACCGCACGGGGCTGACGATGGCGACAGTGGCGACGCGGCGGCCTTCGCACGACATCCTGAGCCCGCAGGTGAAGTCGCTGAACTATCTCAACAACATCATGGCGAAGGTCGAGGCGCTGCAGGCCGGCGCCGAGGAGGGGCTGATGCTCAATGATGTGGGGCTCGTGGCGGAATGCACGGGCGACAACATTTTCATCGTGCGCGACGCGGTGATCTCGACGCCGCCGCTGTCCTCGGGCGCGCTCGACGGCATCACGCGCGGCGCGGTGTTTGATATTGCGAAGGAGCTGGGCATCACGATCCGCGAGCGCGAATTTTCGCGGCACGACGTGTTCATCGCAGATGAATGTTTCCTCACGGGCACGGCGGCGGAGGTCATCGCCGCGGTGAAGCTGGACGGGCGCGAAATCGCGGACGGCAAGCCGGGCGCGGTGACGCAGCGGATCATCGCGCGGTTCCGCGAGTTGACGCAGAGCACGGGGACGCCCATTAACACCTAGCGGGTTTCCGCTGTCCCCAATGAACTGCGACGTTTGCAAACAGAACCAGGCCACCGTCTTTCTCACCCAGATCGTGGATGGGAAAATGCAGAAGGTGAATCTCTGCGAGTCGTGCTCGAAGGAAAAGGGCGTGACCGATCCGACGGGTTTTGCGCTCGCTGATTTGCTGCTCGGGCTCGGTGCGGCGCAGGAGATGGAGCGCGGCGGCAGCGTGCAGAAATGCCCGGTGTGCGGGTTCAGTCAGGCGGATTTCAAGAAGACGGGACGGCTGGGCTGCGGCGCGTGTTATGAGACTTTCGCCGAGGGGCTGGCGTCGCTGCTAAAGGGCATGCACAAAGGCACGGCGCATGTCGGCAAGGTGCCGGCACGGGCGGTGCGCAGCATCGAGCGCGAATCGCAGATGAAGACGCTCCAGCGCGATCTGCACAAGGCCGTGGCGGCGGAGGACTACGAATCCGCGGCGCAAATCCGCGACCGGATCAAGCAGTTCGACGTGGGCTAGAAAGGACGCGCCATGGCCATTCACAATATCCTCACCAATACGGGCGAATGGATGCGCGGCGAAGGGCCGCATCATCAGATCGTCGTCAGCAGCCGCGTGCGGCTGGCGCGCAATCTCCGCAATTTTTCCTTCCCCGGCTGGGCGAAGAAAACCGAGCGGCTGCAAATCCTCGAAGCGATCAAGCCGCAGGTCGAAGGGCTCGCGGAAATGAGCGACGCGTTTTCCGTCTATTCACAGGATCTTTCGGCGCTGGAAAAGCAGGTGCTCGTGGAGCGGCATCTTATTTCGCGCGAGCATGCGGCGAAGGGCGTGGGCTCGGCGGTGGTGATGAACAAGCGGCAGACGCTTTCGATCATGATCAATGAGGAGGATCATCTGCGCATGCATGGCATCCGCTCGGGGCTGCAGCTCAAGACCGTTTTCAAGATGATCGACAAAGTGGACAGCGCGCTGGAGGAGCGGCTCGACTTTTCCTTCAGCCCGCAGCTCGGCTACCTCACCGCTTGTCCTACAAACGTAGGCACCGGCATGCGCGCTTCGGCGATGATGCACCTGCCGGGCCTCGTGCTCAGCGAGCAGATCAACCAGATCATCCAGGCCGTGAACAAAGTCGGCCTCGCCGTGCGCGGCCTGTACGGCGAAGGCACCGAGGCGCTCGGCAATTTTTTCCAGGTCTCGAATCAGACCACGCTCGGGCAGCGCGAGGAGGACATCATCGCCGATCTGCAAAAGGTCATCGAGCGCGTGATCGAGAACGAGCAGAACGCGCGGCAGATGCTTTTGCAAAAGCGGCCCAACACGCTGCTCGACCAGATCGGGCGGGGCTACGGCATCCTCCAGCACGCTTACTCCATGAACTCGAAGGAAGCGCTCAACCTGCTTTCGTTCATGAAGCTCGGCATCGACCTCGGCTTTTTCCCCGAGGAGTGCAGCCGCCCGCTCGATGAGCTGTTCATGGAAACCCAGCCCGCGCATTTGCAAAAAGGCACCGCGCAAAAGCTCGCCGCCGACGAGCGCGACGCCCTGCGCGCCGAGATCATCCGCGCGAAACTGTCCGCGTTTCCGAAGCCTGATGTCGGCGGGGCTTCGCCCAAAGGCGACGGCAACGGCGCGGAGGACTGAGACGGCAGCGGCGCAGTTGGCGGATGCACTACAGGTTGGTATTTCCCGACTGAACCGCCCATTTTTCACCGACCCAAAAAACCACACCCATGAGCCAGCCCGCCGTCACCATTCATCCTTATTTCAAAATCCATCCCGGCCAACTCGACGCCGCGCGGGCGCTGCTGCCGCGGTTCGTCGCGCAGACCACCAGCGAGCCCGCGTGCCGCTTTTACGACTTCACGATCAATGGCGACACGGTCGCCTGCCGCGAGGGCTACGACGGTGCGGAAGGCACGCTCGCGCATCTCGCCAATGTCGGCGACCTGCTCGGCGAAATGATGAAAATCTCCGACCTCGCGCGGCTCGAAATCCACGGCCCCGCGGCGGAACTCGCGAAGCTCAAAGGCCCGCTCGCGGATTACCAGCCCGCGTGGTTTGAGTACGTGTGCGGATTGGAGCGGTAGTTTTTCCGCGCCAAATGTTCCGCTTCATCCGCAAGCTTTTTCTCCTCCTCCTCGTCGTGCTCGTCGCCGGGCTCGGCTACGCGCTGTGGCCGCGGAAGGCCGATCTGCGCGGCTTCGACGCCGATGCGGTCGCTCGGCTGGAGACCGCGATGTGGCGAGATTACTACAACCACGACCACCAGGCGCTCGCCGCCAAGCTCTATACGCTGAACCGCGACCTCTACCACTTTTCGCCCGCCGACAGCGTGCGGCTCGCCTACTCCGCGGGCAAAGCCGCGCAGCTTTTCCAGCCAACAGCGAGCCGCGCGGAGGCGCAGGTCGCGCTGCCTTTGCTGATGAGCTATTTCACGCTCATGCAGCAGAGCAGCGACGAGGCTTTCGATCCCGAAAACGCCGCGCGGGGGAACCGTCAAGAGCGAGATTGCACCGCCGGGACGGCGTCACGGCGGCGGCGTGATCGTCCGGTAGAACGCCCCGCCGGCCGGCGGAGTCGGATCGGTGTAGGGAATGAGCCCGTCATCCCCCGCGGGGATCGTGAGCAGCGTGGTCCAGCCGGGCAGATTGCGGAGGTCGATGGTGCGCTGGATCGCGCAACTCTGGAGCAGTAAGCCGGAGAAAAGCAGGTCCACTTTTCCATCGGGCCGGAAGGCCAGCGTGGTCTGGCGCGCGGGGCTGAAGGGCGCGGTGGTGACGGTCGCGCCGACGGTCCCGGTGACGCTGCCGCCGAAGCCGTCGGCGAGCGTGACGGTGAAACTGTCCGCGCCGAGAAATCCGGGTGCCGGCGTGTAGGTCGCGCCAGCCGCAGCGAGGCTCACCGCGCCGCTCTGCGCGCTCATCGCACTCGTGGCGGTGAGTGCGAGCGCGTGGCCGTCGAGGTCCGCGCCTTTCGCCACGAGCGCGGCGCGCGCGAGCAGGACGGGCGTGTTTTTCTGCGTGGTGAAAGTGAAGCCGCCAAAGGTCGGCGCGTGGTTCACGGTGAGGACGGCGGGCCGGCTCGTCGTCACGGCGAAGTTCGGGCCAGTGACGACGACATCGTAAGCACCGGCCTGGGCGAAGCCGACGGCGCTCAGGTCGAGCCACGGATTCGTCGCGCCCGCGATGGCGGTGCCATTGAAACGCCACTGGAAGGTGAACGGGCCCGCGCCATAAACGCTGACTGCGAACGTGGTGCCGCCGCCCGGATTGAGCAGCCGCGCGGTGGGCTGGGAAAGCAGCACCGGAGCCGCGCCGTCGGGCGTGCCGCCGGGGCGCGCGAGGATGTAAAGATTGCGCGCGGCGAAGGCGGCGGCGTTGCCCGCGAAGGTCCAGTCGGGCTGCGCGCCGCTGGTGTTGCTGCCGATGCCGAGGTCGCTGTTGCCAGCGTTGCCGGAGCCCCAGTTGTTATAGGCGAGGACGGTCTGCGACGCGTTGTGGTTGTGGATTTGCAGGCAGCCGTAGCCGCCGGCGGACATGGTGTCGCCGAAGTCGAAAAGACTGTCGCTGGCGTTGGGGATGCCGAGGCCGTTGGCGGTCGCATAGTTGCCGCCCCAGAACTCGATGTTGCCGCCCGCAAGATCGGTGCCCGTGACGATTCCGGCGACATTCGACGCCACGTTCAGGTGCGCGACGTTTTGCTGAAAAGCGGTGGCGGTGACGCCGAGCGTGGGCACGCCGATTTGCGCGAGCTGCGCAGTGTGCCGGTCAAAGGACGCATAGCCCCAGTTGCCGTCGAGTTCGAGGAGGTAGGCCACGCGGTCGAAAAGCAGCCCGCCGTAGCCCGTTTCATCCACGCCGTAGGGGATGGCGTTCACGTTCCAGTGCGGCGCGGCGGCGGGGATGGCGAGTTTGTAAATGAGTTTGTAGCCGCTGGTTTCGGGGACGTTCGCGAGAATCGCGGGAGTGGTGAAAGCGGTGAACGCGGACGCCGCGCCGGGCAGGATGAGATTGCCCGCGGGCGAGCGGTCGCGCACGCCGGCGACGTTCACGGTATAGACCGCGCCGGAGGTCTGCACGCTGGTCGTGAGGGCGATTTGCTTTTGCCCGCCGAGCAGCGTCGCCCCGGTGACGCTAAGGCCGGGGATGCTGAAATTCGCGGTGCTCGCGGCGGTGTCGGCGACGGCTTCGTCGAAGGCGACGATGAGGCGGTCGAGCGTGGCAGAGCCTTTCGCGCTGACGATCGCCGGCCCGGTGG
>JANXWQ010000650.1 GCA_025351065.1 Chthoniobacter sp.
GCCAAAATTTACCGGCCGCTTTAACAAAGGCGTCGATTACCTCGGCGACTTGGCGCAATTTGAAAAGGAGTTCAACGAAGACCTCGCCGTGATCGCCCATGCGGTGAAACATTACGGGCTGCCCGCGAATCTGAAATTGAGCGTCCACTCCGGCAGCGACAAGTTCTCGATCTACGCGCCGATTCGCCGGGCCCTGAAGGAATTTGGCTCGGGCCTGCACCTCAAGACCGCCGGCACCACCTGGCTTGAAGAACTCATCGGCCTCGCCGAAGCCGGCGGCGAAGCGCTCGCGCTGGCGAAGGAAATCTACGCCGGCGCGAGCGGCCATGTGGATGAGTTCTGCGCGCCGTATGCGTCGGTCATCGACATCGACAAAGCGAAACTCCCGACTGCGGACGAAGTCGCCGGCTGGACCAGCGACCAGTTCACCGGCGCGCTCCGGCACGACCAGAGCCACCCGCTTTTCAACGCGAGCTTCCGCCAGCTCCTGCATGTGTCTTTCAAGCTCGCCGCTAAAAAGGGCCAGCGTTACCTCGACCTGCTCGATGCTAACGCGGAAATCGTCGGCAAGAACGTGACCGAGAATTTGTATGCGCGGCACCTGCGCCCGCTGTTCGTGGGCTAACCCATCTGCACCGGTTGTTTTGAAAACGCAGAGACGCAGAGACGCAGAGTTCGCAGAGACGGAGCCGCCTTTCCTCCGCGACTTCTGCGCCTCTGCGTCGCTGCGTTAAAAATAACAAGCACCGCCCACCGCATGCGCTCCGCCATCACCGTCTCCCTCGTCCCGCAAGCCGCGGGCGGCCCGTTCGTTTTCTGGAACGGCCTCGCCGATGCCTGCGAACAAGCCTCCAGCCTTGGTTTCGACGCCATCGAGATTTTTCCGCCAAACGCGGACGCCCTCGACCTCGCCACCATCCGCGACCTTCTCACGCAGCACAAACTCGCCGTCGCCGCCATCGGCACCGGCGGCGGCTGGGTCGTGAACAAATGGACGCTCACGCACCCCGATGCCGCCGTGCGCGCCGCGGCGCGGGCTTTCATCAAGTCCATCATTGACCGCGCCGCCGCGCTCGGCGCGCCCGCCATCCTCGGCTCGATGCAAGGCCGCTGGGAAGGCGCGGTCTCGCGCGAGCAGGCGCTGGTCTGGCTCGGCGAGGCGCTCGATGACCTCGGCGACCACGCCGCGAGCCTCGGCCAAATTTTTCTCTACGAGCCGCTGAACCGCTACGAGACGAACCTTTTCAACCGCCTCGGCGACACCGCCACGTGGCTGAGCGGACTCCGCACGAACAACCTCTGCATCCTCGCCGACCTCTTTCACATGAACCTCGAGGAGGCCGACATCCCCGCCGCCATTCGCGATGCGGGCGCGCTCATCGGCCATGTCCACTTCGCCGACTCGAACCGCCGCGCCGTCGGCCTCGGCCACACCGACATCCGCGCCGCCTACGCTGCGCTCGACAAAATCGGCTACCGTGGTTTTCTCTCTGCCGAGATTCTGCCCCTGCCCGACGCCCAGACCGCCGCGCGCCAGACCATGCAGAGTTTTCAAAACTTCACCCGCTGACGATGCTCAAACACCAGCTCATCCACCCCGAAATCAACGCCGTGCTCGGCCGCGCTGGGCATCACTCGAAAATCCTCATCGCCGACGGCAACTACCCCGCCTCCACCAAGCGCGGGCCCAACGCCACGCTCGTCTGTCTGAACCTCGCGCCCGGCTGCGTCACGGTCGCGCAAACCCTCCGCGCCCTGCTCAGCGCCGTGCCCATCGACCACGTCAACACGATGGGCATCCCCGCCGACGACCCCTACGCGCAGCACGGCGAGCCGCCCGTCTGGGCCGACTACCGCGCCGTCCTCGCCGAGGCCGGCGCGAGTGCCAAACTCGAACCGATTTTGAAATGGGATTTCTACAAAACCGTGGAATCTCCCGACCACGTCCTCACCATCCAAACCGGCGACCAGGCGCTCTGGGGCAATCTGCTCCTGACCATGGGCTGCCGCCAAAACTGAACCCCAAACAAAACCAAAATGAAACGCCTCCTCACCCTCCTCGCCCTCACCTCCGCCCTAACTCTGCCCCTCACAGCTGCGCCGAAAAAACCCGCCAAAGCCGATGCGGAAAAAGCCGCCGCCGAAAAAGTCGCGCCCGATTTCACCGGCCACTACGAGCGCGCGGGCGATGCCAAAACCGTCTTCATCCTCATCATCCGCCACACCGGTGCCACCGCCGAGATGGAATTCTCCGCCGGCCGCGCCGACGGCACTGGTGCTGCACCCGACGGCAACGGCAAAGGCACCCTCAACGACAAAGGCGAACTCGAATTCACCTTCGACGACTCCTTCGGCAACAAAGGCACCGCCCTTTTCAAAAAAACCGCCGGCACCTACCAGCTCACCATGAAAGCCGACACCGTCGCCGACCCCCGCGCCGTGAAACTCTACGGCACCCTCACCCTCAAGCGCACCGCCGACCGCGAGAACTGAGCGGGGCAGCGCAAAGCAACAACCAACGGTGGGGGCTTTCGGTTGGGTATCGCGTTGCGGCTTTGCGGTTGCACCGGAAGTCGCTGCCTTTCGTGCGCCAACGGCGTAACTCATGCCAGCCTGGGGCAACGCCCCAGGGCTCTCGCGGGAAATATCCGCAGGGCTGAAGGCCCGATTCATCCTGCCGAGGAAGCGCGGATGAATCGGGCTTTCAGCCCTCGTCGCTCTTTGTTTGGCGGTACCTGGGGCGTTGCCCCCAGGCTGGTATGGATGCGGGCCTTTGGCCCTCCCCGCAGGACTTCCGGCACCCCCGGGTCAGGGCGTGAGCAGGAAATCGGAAAACTGCGCGGTGAACGGCTCGTCGCTCGTGTTCAGCGCCACCACCCCCGCGCGGATTTTCGCCGGCCAGGTGGCGAGAGAGATCGGATAAAATTCCACCCACTCCCCGCCCTCCTGGCGGTGCGCGATGGTCAGCATCCACCCGCGGCGCTGGAGCCGGATGCGGAGCGGTTTCGTCATGTCGCGCCTGGCCTCCAGATTGTGGATGCTCCCCGGCCAGCCGCTCTCGGCATACCAGTTGTGAAAGAGCAGCCGGCCATCGTTGCCCACGCCCACGCGGAGGTAAAAGTCAGGCCCGCCGGTGATGATCAGGTCACCGCTTTGCCATTTTTTCCGCGGCGTCGGCGCGATGGTCGCCTCGAGCGTGAAATCCCCCTCGACCTCGCTCACCACGCGCGGCGCGGTCATGTGGGACTGCATGTTGTAGTCCGCCTCCACCTTGGGTTGCACGTCGATGGTGAGCGTCCCGCCTTCGACTTTGAAAATCCCCGCCCCCACCGGATTTTCGACCGTGCCCCATTCGCCGAGCGCCGTGCCATCCGGCGTCGGCTCCCCGCCGGGATGCGGGACGACAGGCTCGGCGAGCACGAGCGGCTCGGCGGAGACCGGCTCGATTTTGAAATCGGTGAAACGCGCGACCAACGGGCGCGTGCAGTTGTTCACGATCAGCGAACCGACCCGCAGCTTCCGCGGCCAGCCGAGATTCCGCTGCGCCGGTTGCTCGACCCATGCGCCATCGTCCTGTTTCCACGCGGTCGTGAAAAAATCGCCGTGCCGGGCAATGCGCAGACGTACCGGTTTCTCGCGATCCCAGTTATCGTTGGCATGTTGAAGCACGGTGTTTCTTCCCGAGCGCATTGTTTCCTCGCGCAGTTCGTGGCGGTCGGCGGTCTGGTAAAGCCCGTGCTCCCAACGCAACACGCGCTGCGCGCCTGCATCCACGAGCAGCCCCGCGCTTTGGAAAATGGAAGTCGCGCTGCGGTTCCACGCTTGCGAGAGATTGAAAGTGGGTTGCACCGTTACCTCCGCCGTGAAGTCCCCTTCGACCTCCCGCAACAAGCACGGCGAGGTTCGCTTATTGGTATCCAATAAGTAATCCGCGATGGTGCCTGCTGCGGTGAGTTCGAGCGCCTCGCCCTCCACGCGCACGCGCCCCGCGCCGAGCGGGTCGATGAATTCGCCGCGACCCGCAAGTATCGGCGCAGGCGTGGTTTTGCCGGGGAGTTCGTAGCGTCCGGTGGCGTCGTTGAACTGCAGCAGCAGCGCGTTTTCCTCCAGCCACGGCGCGGCCTCGGCGACGGTCGGCGGGCAGTCGCTGCGCAGGGAAAAGCTCTGCACGAAGGAGGACAGCAGCGTCTTGAAAGATGTCGTGTACGACCGGCTTTGCTCATCGTTTTTCAGCCGCAGCAGCCGCAGCAAATCGCGCGGGACGATCTCCACACCGTGCTTCACCGCGAGCGGGAAAGCGGGCGTCAGTTCCTCGATGCTGCCGGTGCTGGCCACGGCGGTTTCCCACAGCGCGTCCGCCGCGGCGCGCGCGGGCACCGCACCGAGCGCGATGAATTCCGCCACCCGGCTGGGCCAGACCGTGCGCTGCCGAATCTGCGCGAGCAGCGCGGCCCCGGTCTGCGGGCCGGGCTGGCGCGCGAGGAGATCCTGCCATTCGTTCGGGATCGGTTCCGTCATCGCGGCGGCGCACATCGCCGGCAGGGCGGCGGCGCTCCAGCCGTGCGGTTTGATCGCGCGGAGGAGGCTCACCGTGGGCGCGTGGTAGCGGAGGAAAAGCGCCTCGTCGCCGGGCCGTGCGAGGTCGCACGCAGCGGTGAGCACCCGCCGCCAGAAGACCGTGCTCGGCTGCCAGCTACCCTCCATGACCACCCACTCGCGCTGGTCGCGCGGCGAGCTTTCCGAATGCGGCCCGCGGCGCAGCGCCCCGGTGGCGGCGGCGAGCAGTACCTCGGCATTGTCCGCCCCGAGCGCGGCGAGTTTTTTCCACAGCAGATCCTCGTGCTGGCGCACCTCGTCGTCGCTGCGCCCGGCGGACAGTTCGGCGAGGCGCGAGAAAATCTGCTCCGCCTCCGCGCGGCTCGGATGCGCCGGGATTTTCACCGCCTCCAGCAGCGTGCCGAGCGAGGTCGGCGCGGGCTTCAATTCATCGCTCCCATCCTCCTGCTCCCCCGCGCGCAGCGGGCGCGGGACGATGGCTTTGAGCGGCAGCTCGACGGTGCCGATGTCCTCGTAAGTCATGATCGCGAGGTGCCAGTTGCGCACCTGCGCCTGCTCCTCGGCAAAGCGCGCCACGGTCAGCGGCGTGGCCTCGTTGCTGAGCGCGTCCACGGGATTGAAAGAGGCGCTGTATTCCGATTTTTTACGGCTCCGGGTGAGGTCAGTCGTCGCCACAAACCTGATTCTGAGCTGTCCATTGGAGGAGCCCTGCTCCCCCTCCCGCGTGCTCCCGCTGTCGCGCCAGGCACCCGCCTGGATGAACTGCAGGTGCGTGCGGTACGGCAGGACAGCGTGCTCCAGCCACAGCACGAAATTGGTGGAGGGCGTGAGCGCCAGCCCGCCGGTGGCCCCGCTCGGATCGGCGAGGATCGCGGCCAGCGTCGCGCGGTAGTTCACCAGCCCTGAATCCGGCGGCGGCACCTCGGACAGGGTGAGGCGATGCAACCCCGGCTGCCAGCGAGCGTCGTTGGCGATGGGGAGCTGGGCGAGGCGATGACGCCGCACGAGCGCGACACGCACCGTGCCCTCGACCAGCGCGCCGGCGGGCGCCAGGTCGCGCGTGGCAAAAGGAAAATAGCTCGAGTACGCCATCCACTCCCTGGGATTGCGTCCCCACTCCCGGCCCGAATTGCGGCCAAACTCCGTCCGCTCCTCCTGCACGGGCAGCCCCTCGCTCCGGTAGCTGGAACGGCCGGGCAGGCCCGCCTGACTGTCTCCCACGGTTTGCTTTGGCAGATGAATGGCGGCGATCTGAACCGCGATTCCATCAATCACCACATCCTCAGGCAGCCCGTCGGCCGTGACCTTCATCGCCACCGCGAGCCGCTCTTCCAAGTGTCTCGGTTTGTCCGCCGTAGCGGCGATCTGCACGCTCGTGCGCGAGAAGCCCACGGACTTCGGATCGATCTCCAGCCGTGCGCCAGACGGCGCGGCAATGATGCCCGGCCGAGGGGCAGGCGCGACGGTCGGCGGCTGGCTCGCGCGGCCATAGCCCAGAAGTTCCGCCGCGGAGTTGCGCAAAATTCCGGCGATGACCGAATGGCCGGCCTCACCCCGGCCGTACGGCCACGGCGAAAAATACGCGGCGAGCCCGAGCAGCGCCGCTGCGCACGGCACGCCGACTTTCAAACTGCGCGTGAAGGCGCAGCCGAGCACGACTGCCGCGAGGCCCGGCAGGAAGCGCCACGCCCAGTCCGCGAGCGCGGTCGCGAGCACGGCGGTGAGGCCCGCTTTCACAAAATAGACGACCTCGCACGCGCAGGGCAGCGCGACGAAAAAGACAAGGAGCACGGCGCTCTTCGCGGTGAGCAGGCGACGCCGGCTGACCGGCACGGTTTTCCAAAACGCGAGCGCGCCGCGCAGCGGATCGAGGTGAAGGAGCAGCGGGATGAGCAGCACCGGGAGGACGATGAGCGCGGTGTAGTCCCAGCGGTTCGTGCTTTCGATCCCGCGCCAGAACGGGGTGAGCGCGGCGGTGTCGCCGCGCGCGAGCTGGGCGAGGCGCAGGCCGAGATGCGCGAGGCACGCGGCGACCCAGAGGAGCATCCCCCAGCGCAGCGCGCGGAGGTCTTTGCGGATGATGTGGAGCGTGAGGTTCATGGCGGAAAAATCAGTCGTTGTGGCGGAGCAGGGCGCGGGTGATGGCCTTGAGCGGCGCGGGTTCGATGGCGAGGTGTTTGGCGTCGGGGAAAAGGCGCGCGACATCGGTGGCGAGCGTCTCGGGCCGGTGCGCGGAATCGAGGAAGGTCACGCGGCCCTCGCAGGCGCGGGCGTTCCACCAGTGCGGCGGCAGCGCGGCGGGCGCGAGCGAGGCGGTGGTGTGCAGGCTCACGCTGCGGCAGCGCGCGAGCAGCGTGTCCTTTTCCTCGCGCAGCGCGGCCTGGCCGGCATCGAGGATGACCACGAGATCGGCGAGGCGTTCCACTTCGTCGATCTCGTGCGAGGAGACGAGGATGGTCCACTCCTCGCGGGTCATCAGGTCGAAGAGCGCATCGAGCACCTCGTCGCGCACCGCGGGGTCGAGCCCGCCGAACGGCTCGTCGAGCAGCAGCAGCCGCGGGTGAAAACTGAGCGCGCCGGTGAACGCCGCCTTCACCCGCTGGCCGCGCGAGAGATGGCGCAGCTTGCGGTCCAGCGGTAGGTCGAAAAGGCCGAGCAGCTTTTGGCAAAAGGCTTCGTCCCACGTCGGATAGAGCGGGCGGAGAAAGGCGAGGTATTGCGCCACGCTCATCGCGTCGGGCAAGTCCTGGCCGTCGGCGATGTAGCCGATCTGCGCGCGCTCCGCCTCGGTGAGTGCGCCCGGCGCTTTGCCAAAGACACGCGCCTCGCCGCTGCTCGGCGCGAGGAAGCCCATGAGGATGCGGATGAGCGTACTCTTGCCCGCGCCGTTGCGGCCCAGCAGCGCGAGCGCGGAGCCGCGCGGGAGTTCGAGGTCGAGCGGCTCCAGCGCCGTCGTGCCGCGGTAGCGTTTGGCGAGGGTCTTCGTGTGGATGGCGAGGTTTTCGGTCATAGGTTTTTCCAGTGGGTGCGGAGGGCGTCGGTGACTTGGGCGATGGAAAGGCCGAGTTGCTTGGCGCGCAGGGCCACGGCTTCGAGCTGGTCGTCGAGCAGCTTGTCCCGCTGCCGCGCCGTGGACTTCGGCACGGCGATGACGCGGTTACCGATGCCGGGGATGCTCTCGATGAGGCCCTCGTGCTTCAGCGCCGTGAGCGCCTTCTGCACGGTGTTTGGGTTGATCTGGTATTCCGCGCTCATCGCCCGCACCGAGGGGAAGTCGTCGCCCGGCTTCAATTCGCCCGAGACGATGGCCTTGCGCGCGGCGTAAAGCACCTGCTCGTAGACCGGCACGCCGGCTTTGAATTCGATTGGAAACAGACCCATGTGTATTATATCACATAATACACTCACGGCGGCGGCGCAAGCGGGAAAATCGGCGGCTTTGCGCGGGTGGATCGCGGCATTTGGAAAACGCCGAGACGCAGAGGCGCAGAGATCGCAAAGGGGGATTCCACAGCCAGACCTCTGCGTCCTCTGCGCCTCTGCGTTTAGAAAATAAACGTCGCGCTGTCAGATGGAGCCATCGCCGCGCAGCACAGGGGCTTTTCAAGCCGGCAGCTTTCCGCTTCGATCCTCAAACCATGCAAACCCGCCGCCTCGGCCAGACCGATCTCCATCTTCCCATCCTTAGCTTCGGCGCGTCGTCGCTCGGGGCGGAGTTTCGCAATGTTTCGCTCGATGAGGTGCTCGCCAGCGTGCGGGTGGCGCTCGAATGCGGGCTGAACTTTATCGATACCTCGCCTTTTTACGGTCGCGGGATGAGCGAGGTGCTGCTCGGCGTGGCGCTGAAAGGTGTGCCGCGGGAGAGCTACACGCTTTGCACAAAACTCGGGCGCTACGATCTGCCGCATTTCGATTTTTCGGCGAAACGCGTGGCGGAGAGTGTGGATGTGTCGCTGCACCGGCTGGGGACGGATCACCTCGACATCGTGCTCTGCCACGACATCGAATTCGTGCCCATGCAGCAGATCGTGGATGAGACGATCCCGGCGCTGCGCAAAATCCAGGCGGCGGGGAAAGTCCGCTACATCGGCTTCTCCGGCTACCCGATGAAAATCTTCCGCTTCATCTGCGACCAGACGGACGTGGACTGCGCGCTGAGCTACAACCAGTACACGCTGCAAAACACGCGCTTCGCCGACGAGGCCGTGCCCTACCTGAAAGCGAAGGGCGTGGGCGTGATGAGCGCCGGCCCGTTCTCCGCACGCCTGCTCACGAACGCCCCGCTGCCCGCGTGGCTGAAGGAGCCCGAGGCGGTGAAAGCCGCCGCGCGCGCCGCTGCGGCGCATTGCGCAAGCAAAGGTGTGGACATCGCGCAACTCGCGCTCCAGTTCGCGATCGCGAACCCCGACATCACCACCACGGTCTCCGGCAGCGCGAACCCGAACAACATCCGCAAATGGGCGCAGTGGGCCGCCACGCCGCTTGACACGGAACTGCTCGCGGAGGTGCAGGCCATTTTTGCGCCGGTGCATAACCTCGGGCACAAAGAAGGGCTGCCGGAAAACAACTGACCGCGGAGCTATGAAATTCCGTCGCCTGCTCGCGTTGGTCTTTCTCGCCGGGCTGGCCGTGGCGCTGTGGCTGGGCTCCGGCCAGCGGGATGCGCCGGGTTCACCGGAGCGCGCGGTCGCCAGCGGCCCGGTCTATGCCGGGTGCAAATTCGAGGGCAGCGGGGTGACGATCACTTTCACTCACGCCGACGGCGGGCTCCGCGCCGCGGGTGGCGAGTTGCAAGGCTTCGTCATCGCCGGCGACGACCGCGAGTGGAAACCCGCGCTGGTGAAAATCGACGGCGACAAAATCATCGTCTCCACGCCCGACGGCGCGAACGCCGCCGCGGTGCGCTACGCCTGGGCCAGCGACGCCGAGCGGAACCTCACGAACGGCGCAGGCCAGCCGGCCTCGCCTTTCCGCACGGACGGCTGGCCCATGCCACCGGCACCTTAGCGACGGTGAAATCAGTCGTCTCATCGGGACGAACGATCGTAGCCGTGGGCTTCAGCCCACGGTCAGCGCGGCAGGAGGGCTCTGTCGCGTAGCGACAGTTGAAAGGCTGCTCAAACGTCGCGACGCTACGGCGCGGCGCTCAACCTATTCCGTGGGCTGAAGCCCACGGCTACCGTCAAGCGTCCCGATGGCACGCGGCTCACCGTCAACTTCATTTCACAGTCTTTGGGACGGCGCTTACCGGACCACGCGGAGCAGCGCGGGGGGCGAGACCTGGCTACCGTCTTCGGCGGCCTTGAGGTGGAAGAGGCGCTCACCGGGCTGGGCAATGGGCGCGGCGGTGATGCTGAACTCGCGCTCGGTCTGGCCTTCGACGATGAGCAGCCCGTTGAGGCCGATGTTATCGACGAAGACGCCGTAGGGCAGGTTGCGCCCGCAGTCGTCGGTGCCAAACGCGACGCGCGCTTTGAAATCATTGCGGGCGATACGGACGCGGGCGGTGATGGTCTCGCCAGGATGGATCGTGAATTCGACCGGCTTGCCCGCTTCGGCGTCGCCGGCCGCGGGCAGGATTTCCACGGTGAGCTTGGGTTTTTCGGCGAGCTGGATTTTGCCGAGGTCGCCGAG
>JANXWQ010000023.1 GCA_025351065.1 Chthoniobacter sp.
GACGCCACGGCGATGCAGCAGACCAAGGCCGCGCCGACTTCCTACACCGACGTGATGACCGTGCAGGCCAACGGACGCCGCACTTTTTTCCACGCGCGCGGGGCCAATGCGCTGCTCGACTCGGCGCACTTCGATTTCACGGAAACGCACGCGCGCATTTTCCATCTCGGCTACCTGCTGCTGCTCGACCGGCTCGACGGCCCGAGCGCCACGCACGGCACCGTGGCTGCCGAGGTGCTGGCGCGCGCGCAGGCCGCGGGGCTGAAGACTTCCATCGACGTGGTGAGCGAGGACAGCGACCGCTTTGCCAAAATCGTGCTGCCCGCGCTGAAGCATGTGGACGTGTGCGTGATGAATGAATTCGAGGCGGGCCGCTCGACCGGCCGGCGCATCCGCACGGGCGATGCTCTCGACCGCGCGGAACTGCGCGCGGCCATGCAGGCGCTGCTCGCAGCCGGCGTGCGCGAGCGCGTGGTGGTGCATTTCCCCGAGGGCGGCTGCGCGCTCGGGCGCGACGGCGCGTGGCACGAGCATGGCAGCGTGAAATTGCCCGCGGATTACATCGTCGGCGCGGCCGGGGCGGGCGATGCGTTCACCGCTGGCGCGCTGCTCGGCTGGCACGAGGGGCTGCCGGTCGCGGAGTGGCTGCGCTACGGCGTCTGCATGGCGGCGGCGAATCTCAGCGACGAGACCTGCACCGGCGGCATGAAGCCGCTCGCGGAGTGCCTCGCGCTCGGCGAACGGTATGGTTTTCGGAGTTAGGGCATCTGCCGAAATCTTCGTCATCGCTGCGGAGCGGGAATGACGCATGGCGATTTTGTTTTTAACGCAGAGCCGCGGAGATGCAGAGGACGCAGAGATTTCGGATGACCAAACTCGCCGCATAAAATAGCGCTTTCCATCACGCACCTCTGCGCTCTCTGCGTCTCTGCATTAAAAATAAAACCGTCCGTCCAAGATCGTGCGCGCTAAGCATTGCCATCGCCCCGGATTGTGAATATGCGAACTGTCCCGGCGGACTCCCGCCTTTCACCCACCACCCCGCATTTGCCCATGAAAAAAACCCTCCGCTCCCTCCTCGTCCTCGCGCTCGCGACTGCGTCGTTTTCCGCCTTCGCGGCGGAGGCGAAGCGCGTGATCGTCTGCACCGTCACCACCGGCTTCCGCCACAGCAACTCGATTCCGTTTGCGGAAAAAACCCTCAGGCGGCTGGGTGAGGAATCGAAAGCCTTCACCGTCGTGGACATCGCGCAGCAGCCGGAAGTCAACATCCCGCACAAGCCCAACAGACCCGGCGACCTCAAGCCCGACGCCGATGACAAGGCCAAGGCGAAGTATGCGGACGAAATGAAAAAGTACGAGGATGCGATGGCGAAATGGACGCCGGACATGGATCAGAAAGCGAAGGACGCGCAGACCGAATGGGACGCGCAGATGAAAGCCAGCATGGCCAAGCTCAGCCCCGCCAATCTTACCGCGCAGCACATCGACGCGGTCATTTTCGCCAACACCACGGGCGACCTGCCGCTGCCGGATCGCGACGGCTTCATCAAGTGGGTCGAGGACGGCCACGCCTTCTGCGGCATGCACAGCGCGGGCGATACTTTCCACGGTTTCCCCGGCTACCTCGGCATGGTGCAGGCGGAGTTCAAGACGCACGGCGCCCAGGTTCCCGCCGACCTCGTGGCGGGCGACAAAGCGCATGCGGCCAATGGGGGCATCGGCGAGACGTGGAATCTGGCGCAGGAGGAAATGTATGAGTTCAAGGACGGCAGCCACGACCGCTCGAAGCTGCATGCCATCTGGTTCCTGCGCCACCCGCCGCAGGACAAGAACAAAGCCGAATACGCCGCCGTCTCGTGGTGCCGCATGGCGGGCAAAGGGCGCGTCTTTTACACCTCGCTCGGACACCGCGAAGACCTATGGGACGACACCGACGCGGTGAAGGATCGGAAGAATTCGCCCGAAATCAGCAAGCAGTATCAGGCGCACATCCTCGGCGGCATTAAGTGGGCGCTCGGACTTGCGCCAGGCAGCGCGGAGCCGAACCCGGAAACGAAGTAAATGAGTAATGAGTGAAGGCGTAATGAGTAAGGAATGTCTAATGTCCCCTTTACTCGCTGCGCCCGCTCATTAGTCATTGCTCATTCGGCATTAGTCATTCCTTACTCATTCACTCATTACTCCTTACTCATTCCATGAAAACCATCCTCGCCATCCTCTTTCTCGCCGTCACCGCGCTCGCCGATGACGCGGGCTTTAAACCATTGTTCAACGGCAAAGACCTCACCGGCTGGCATCTTCGGCGCGAGGGCGCGGAGAGCAGTTGGACGGTGGCCGACGGCGTGCTGAAAAATACCGTCGAGCCCGGCAAGCACGGCGTCGATCTCGTGAGCGACGCGAAGTTTTGGAACTTCACCGTGAAATACGAATACATGGTGCCGGACGGCTCGAACTCGGGCTTCTACCTGCGCGGGCGGCACGAGATTCAAATCCTCGGCGACTTCGCCAGCGGCCAGGCGACGAAGGGCGGCAACGGCGCGATCTACCAGCACACCGCGCCAAGCGAATTTGCGAGCAAGCCGGGCGGCGAATGGCAGACCGTAGAGGCGACGATCATCGGCAACAAAATCACCGTCATCCTCAACGGCAAAAAAATTCACGACAACGTCGAGTGCGACCGCGCCACCGGCAGCGAACTCGACGGCAACGTGAAAGAGCCAGGCTCCTTTTTCCTGCAAGGCGACCACGGCACCGTGAGCTTCCGCAACCTCACGGTCAAAGAGCTGCCGAAGGAGTAGCGCCCGCGCCTGGGTGAGGGATTCATTTGGCAACCGCGGGCCGCGTCCGCTCTACTGCGCCGAGCCATGCGTTTGCTTCGCTTGAAAATCCATCCGCCACTGCTGCGTGGCCTCGCCCTCGCGGCGCTCGCCTTTTCCACGGTCGCGTGCAAACGCGCCGCGCCGCCCGCCGTCGT
The DNA here is from genome assembly GCA_025351065.1 of Chthoniobacter sp. GTDB lineage: Bacteria > Verrucomicrobiota > Verrucomicrobiia > Chthoniobacterales > Chthoniobacteraceae > Chthoniobacter. Next base: position 2,978 of record JANXWQ010000023.1, read on the forward strand.
GGCCGCTCCCGCAGCCACGCCCGACCCGAAGATTCTCGCCGCCGCGCGCGAGCTCGCCGCCGTGCTCGACAAGGCGCTCACCGCCTACAACGCCGGCGACCAGGCCGCGCTTTTCGCCGACTTCGCCAGCACCGCCACGCCCGCGCCGAGCCACCGCATTTTCACCGAACTTTTCGAGGGCTACTACAAGGCCGAGTTTGGCAAAATCACCGCCCTGCGGCTCGACACCAAAGAAACCGTGCCCGACCCGGACGCCGGCCTGCTCGTCTATCTCGCCCAGTGCGAACGCATGCCGCTGGCGAAAGTGAGCGCCAATTTCATCCGCGAAAACGGCGGGCCTAAGATCATGCAGTTGCGGCTGGAAAAAGTGGAAGCGGCGAAGTGACCTGCCACTCAGCCGCGCGTGTGGTGGTGCAGCGCGCGGTCGTCCGTCCAGTAAACGTGGAGCATGACCGCACCCCAATAGAGCGGCAGCAGCAGCAGGCCCCAGCCCGCGCTCGCCGCCCCGGCGAGGAAGCAAAAGGCGAAGGCGAAACCGCTGCCCAGCATGATGATCGCGCCGAGCAGCCGGTGGCCTTTGTAAATGTGGCCGAGCCCTGGGGCCACGCTCAGGAAGACCGACGCGCGGTCGCGGAAGCCGGCGAGCGGATGACGCTCCTCGCCGCGCACCCAGTCGCAATGCGGGCACTCGTCGGGTTTGTCGGGGAGCAGCGCCGTGCCGCAGAGCGGGCAGGCGCGGGTTTCGGTGAGCGGAGGATTGGCGTTGGTGGTTGGCATGGTTAGTCTCGGTTTGGAGTGGTGAAGTGGCCGGGCCTTTTTCCCTGCGGAAAAAGTAGCCAGCCTCATCGCTCCGTGCAATTCCAAACTGAACGCTTATGCCCACGCTCGCCTCCATCGTCACCCACCTCGACCGCTGCCTGCGCATTGCGGAGGTCGCCGACTACCCCGGCGCGTGGAACGGCCTGCAAATCGAAAACTCCGGCGCGGTGCGCAAAATCGCCGCCGCCGTGGATGCGTGCGAAGCCGTCATCGCCGAAGCCGTCGCGCGCGGCGTCTCGCTGCTGCTTGTGCATCATGGGCTGTTTTGGGGCGGCGTGCAGCCGCTCACCGGCGCGGTGCGGCGCAAAGTCAAGGCCGCGCTCGACGGCGACCTAGCCATCTACAGCTCGCACCTCCCGCTCGATCTGCACCCCACGCTCGGCAACAACGTCCTATTCGCCCAGGCGCTCGGCTTCAAAAAGTGCGCGCCGTTTTTCTTCGCCAAAGGCCAGCACCTCGGCGTGCAAACCCGCGCCGCGCTTTCGCTCTCCGAACTCGCGCGCCGGCTCGAACGCGTGCTCGGCAGCGCGCCGCACCTCGCGCCCGGCGGGCCGGGAAAAACCGCGCGCATCGGCATCGTCACCGGCGGTGCGGGCGGCGAGGTCGCGCGCGCGGCGGCGGAGGGTGTGGATACCTTCATCACCGGCGAAGGCCCGCACCACAGCTACACCCTCGCCGAGGAGCTGGGCGTGAACCTTTTCTACGCCGGCCACTACGCCACCGAAACCTTCGGCGTCAAAGCCCTCGCCGCGCATCTCGCGAAAAAGTACCGCGTGCCGTGGGAGTTCATCGACCACCCCACCGGGCTGTAAATCCGCCGCGCAAATTTGAGAATTAAAGTGGTCGCGGCATAGGGCTTGCGACAGGGCGAAGCACCCATGCGAGCCTGCGCTGCCATTTGCGAGGACTGCGGGGCGTTTCTCCCCGAAACGCCCGGCGGCGGCCTGTGCGCAAACTGCGTGGTGAATGCGCAGACCGCGCAGTTGCCGCCACTGCGCGTGCTCGCGCCGCCGACTGCGGAGGATGGCGATGCGCTGCTGCCGGGGCACAAGGTTTTGGAAGTCATCGGCACCGGCGGAATGGGCTCGATTCACCGGGCGCGGCAGGAGAGTTTGCAGCGCGATGTGGCGGTGAAAATCATCCGCGCCGAGCGCGCGAACGAGGAGGACACCGAGCGTTTTCTGCGCGAGGCGCGGGTGCTGGCGCAGCTCGACCATCCGAACATCGTGCCCATTTACGACTCCGGCACGGACGAGGACGGGCGCTGTTTTTACACGATGAAAATGGTGCGCGGACGGACGCTCAAAGCCATCCTGCTCGCGGTGAACAAGAGCTCGGAAATGTGGACGCTGGAGCGGCTGCTGGAGATTTTTCGCAAGATCTGCGACGCCGTGGCGTTCGCGCATGCGCGCGGCGTGCTGCACCGCGACTTGAAGCCTGACAACATCATGGTCGGCGAGTTTGGCGAAGTGCTTGTCATGGACTGGGGACTGGCGAAAGTCATGGCTGGAAAGTTGGAAGGCGGACGGCGGACGGCGGAGGAAAATGCCGCGGCGCTCGACGGTGATTTCTCCACGCAGCGCATCGAGGATTCCTCCGCGCTCCATGCTTCGCCCTCCGACTTTGTCACGATGAGCGGCGTCGTCCTCGGCACGCCGCAGTACATGTCGCCCGAGCAGGCCGACGGCAGCGCCGATCTCGATCAGCGGTGCGACGTGTACATGCTCGGCGGGCTGCTCTATTCGATCCTCACGCTGCGTCCGCCGGTGCGCACGGGCACGCTGCACGAGATGCTCGAAAGCGTGCGTACGGGCCGGCTCGAGCCGGTCGAGTTTCAGCCGCAGTTTTTCAGCACGCACGCGGACGCATGGCAGATTCCGCCAGCGCTTGCGGCGGTGGTGCGAAAGGCGATGGCGCTGGATCGCCGCGGGCGTTTTCCGACCGTGAGTGCATTCGCCGCGGATGTGGATGCGCACCTCGCGGGCTACGCCACGAGCGCCGAGCACGTTGGTCTCGCCGGGCAGCTCTGGCTGCTCATCAAACGCCACCGCACGGTTTCCCTCGCGCTGCTCGTGCTGCTCCTCGTGAGCGCGGTTTTTGTCGTGCAGCTCATCGCCAGCGAACGCCGCGCGACGCTCAGCGCCGACATCGCGCTGCACAACGAAACCGCCGCCCGCACCGCCGAGGCGCTCGCGCACGAAAGCGAAGCCGCCAAAAGCCAGGCGCTGGCCCGCGCAAACATCGCGCTCGCCGACAGCGCCTACGCGGCCAATGAGTCCGCGCAGATGCGCGCCGCCCTCGACGCCGTGCCGGTGGAATTGCGCGCCGATCCGAACTGGCACTACCTCGACGGGCGCACCGATGACCGGCAGGCGCTCATCGAGTGGGACCACCAGGGCTTCTTCATCGGCAGCATCCCGCACCCCAGCCGGCCCGGCGTTTTCACCGCCGCCACGGGCGCGAGCAGCGGCAACCATATCGTCACCTTTGAGGCGGCCACCGGAAAAGTGCTCGGCGAATTTTCTCATCGCGGCGGCTGGGTGCGCGGCCTCGCCTATTCGCCGGATGGCCGCTTCATCGCCCTCAGCCGCATCATGGATGGAGGCATTTCCATCCACAACGCGGAGGACGGCACCGAGGTCATCCACTGGCCCGCCGGCTGGGCCGACTCCCTGGATTTTCTCCCGGATGG
>JANXWQ010000272.1 GCA_025351065.1 Chthoniobacter sp.
GGTTGCTCACGTAGAGAAAGCCGCCGTCGGCGAGGATGCCCCAGTAGGACTGCGCGCCCCCCGGCGCGACGAGCGAGCCGAGGAAGGTGCCGGTGGGGCTGAAGTGCTGGATGCCATTGCCGCCACACATTTCCTTGCCGCGCGCGTTTTCGCCCGCTACATCACAGCCACTGCTTATGAACATCCGCACCACCCCAGTCGTCGCCCTCGCCACCTCCATCGCGCTTGCCGTCGCCGGCTGCGAAAACATGACCCCCGGTGAAAACGCCGCCGTCTTTGGCAGCGGTGCCGGCATCCTCGCCGGCAGCCTCGCGCGCGCCGCGGGCGCGAGCACCGGCGAGTCCATTGCCATCGGCGCAGCCACCGGCGCGATTGTGGGTGCCACCGCCTACATCATCGCCAAACACCAGGCCAGCGAGCGCCAGCGCAAGATCGCCGAGCAGCGCGCCCGCGTTTACTACGGCCGCCTTTCGCCGGAGAAAAAAGTGGCGCTCAAGAAACGGCACGTCCGCTACATCGCCGTGGATACCGAGAAGGACGAGCACACTTCGCCCAAGGCGAAAAAGGCTGTCATGGTCTGGGACACGCAGTCCGAGAGCGTGGCCGGAAATGATGTTTATGACGTGCAGAGCACGCCATCCGTCGGCTCCACCGCGAAGTTTGACACTTACTCCGCCGAATACGTTGGTTCCGGCGGCTAGGTGGCAACCTTTTTCCCCCCATGAAAACGCCCGCCCTCCGACTTACCGCCCTGCTAGCCTGCTGCGCTCTGCTGGGCACGAACATCGAGTTACTCGGAGCCATGGATCTGGCCCGCATCATCCAGACGCAGACCATGCTCATCCGGCACAAGGCGACCAAGGAGCAAATCCAAGTCGCCCAGACGCGCGCCACGACCTATTACACCCATCTTGCGCCCGAGAAAAAAACGGTGCTTAAGAAAAAGAAGGTGCGTTACATCGCCGTCGATACCGTGCGCAGCAAGGAAGCGCCGCCCAAGGCCAAGAAGACCGTGATGATCTGGGACACCCAGTCCGAAAGCCTGGCTAACACCGATGTCTATGACTTGGAAACCACGCCCGCGGTCGGACAGACGGCGAAGTTTGACACTTACTCCGCGGAGTATGTGGGCAGTGGCGGGTAAGTTAGTCCGGACCACATGCCGGACATGGGTCGGCAAACGGCACAATGCTCACGCGAGCAAGCCGCGCACGACTTCGCCGGACACGTCGGTGAGGCGGTAGTCGCGGCCGCTATTTCGGAATGTCAGGCGGGTGTGGTCGAGGCCCATGAGGTGCAGGATCGTGGCGTGGAAATCGTGGACGTGGACGGCGTCGCGCACGGGCCGCATGCCGTGCTCGTCGGTCTCGCCGTGGACGATGCCGGCCTTCACGCCCGCGCCGGCGAGCCATGAGGAAAAGGCCCACGAGTGGTGCTCGCGGCCTTTGGCGTCGGCGGTGTTGTTGAAGGGCGTGCGGCCGAATTCCGTGGTCCAGACGACGAGCGTGTCGTCGAGCATCCCGCGCTGTTTGAGATCGCGCAGCAGGCCGGCGATGGGCTGGTCGATGTTCTTCGCGAGGCGTGCGTGCTCCATCATGTCGCCGTGCGAATCCCAGTTGCCCGATGAGCCGGTGTCGATGAGTTCGATGAAGCGCACGCCGCGTTCCGCGAGCCGGCGGGCGGCGAGGCATTGCCAGCCGAAGCCGGTCGTCTGGCCGCGCGTCAGGCCGTAGAGCGCGAGGGTGGCGTCGCTTTCACCCGCGAGATCGAACGCATCCGGCACGGCCATCTGCATGCCGAACGCGGTCTCGAAAGAGCGCATCCGCGCGGCGAGCACGGGGTCGTCGCCGCGCGCGGCGAGGTGCGGCGCGTTGAGGTCGTGGAGCGCGGCGAGTTCGAGTTCCTGCAGGCGCGCGGAGGCGACTCGGCGCTGCACATTCGCCACCGGCTCCGCGCCCGGCACGACGAGCGTGCCCTGGTGCGCGGCGGGGAGAAAGTCCGACGCCCACACTTGCGAGCCCGCATACGGCATGAACGGCGCGATGGTGATGAACGACGGCAGATTGCGATTCTCCGTGCCGAGCCCGTAGCTCATCCAAGCGCCGATGCTGGGCCGCGCAAAGGCGAACGAGCCTGTGTGCATGCCGAGCGTGGCGTTGTAGTGGTTCGAGTGCGAGGTGTGCATCGAGCGGATGAGCGCGATGTCGTCCACGCACTCGGCGATGTGCGGAAACAGTGCGCTCACTTCGGTGCCGCACTGCCCGTGCGGCGCGAAATCCCACTGCGGACGCTTGAGGAAAATCTTCTCGTACCCCGCGCGGTTTTTGATCTCCGGGTGGTCGGCTTCGATTTGTTTTCCATGATCCGCGATGAGCCGCGGCTTCGGGTCGAACGAATCGACATGCGACACGCCTCCGCTCGAAAAGAGAAAGATCACGCGCTTCGCCTTCGGCGGAAAATGCGGCGCTTTCGGCGCGAGCGGATCGCCCGCCGGAGCCGCGCCGCTTTCCGCCAGCAGCTCGGAAACGATGCCTGGCATGAGCAGCGAGCCGGCGACAAACGAGCGGACGAAATCGCGGCGGGAGGTGTGGGAGCAATTCATGGGTCAGTCGAGATGCAGAAGTTCGTTGCTGCTCAGCAGCACGCGCGCGTAGGCGCTCCACGCGGCGAACGGGCGCTGGTCGGCGGGGATGCTGAGTTCGTTTTGATAGGCGGCGAGGAAGGCGCTGGCGGATTGCGTCTCGGCGTCGGTCGGCGCGCGCTGGAGGCAGAGGCCGTAGGCGAGGGCGAGGCGCTGCGTGTCGTCGGGGCGTTCGAGAAGGCGCTTGGCAAGGGCCTCGGCGCGGGCGTGGACAAAGGGGTTGTTGAGGAACCAGAGCGCCTGCGTGGGCACGGTGCTCGCGCCGCGCGCGGGCGTGCTGGCGCTGGTGTCCGCGCCATCGAAGAGCGTGAGGAACGGGTGCCGCTGGATGCGCTGCGCCATGAGATAGACGCTGCGTTTCGGCGAGTCATAGACGGCCTTGAACGGGTTGTGCTGGGTGAAGGCCCAGGTGTTTTCCGCGGGAAACGGATGGCCGGTGCCGGGCGCGCGGTCGAGTTCGCCGGAGAGCGCGAGGAGGGTGTCGCGGAGTTCCTCGGCGTCGAGGCGGCGGCGGGGGAAGGCGGACGGGCCCGCTTGCTGATAGGCCGCGCCCGACATGATGAGCCGGTGCATCGCCTTCACGCTCCAGCCGCTCTCGATGAATTTCGTCGCCAGCCAGTCGAGCAGTTCGGGGTGCGTGGGCGGTGCGCCGCGGGTGCCGAAATCGTTGGGCGTGGCGACGAGGCCGCGGCCGAAATGGCCGAGCCAGATGCGGTTCACCATGACGCGGGCGGTGAGCGGATTTTGTGGACTCGTGAGCCACGCGGCGAGCTGCGCGCGACCGCTGCCGGCATCGGGTGAAACGAGCTGGCCGCCGAGCAGGTCGAGGTTCTTGCGCGGGACTTCGTCGCCGAGGTCGGTCGGCTCGCCGCGCTTGTGGATGCGGGCGTTTGCGGGTTTTCCGTCGGCGACGGCGTAGGCCATTTCGACGGCTGGTTTCTTGGCGGCAAATTCGTCGCGCTGCTTTTTCGCGGCGGCGAAAGCGCGGCTGAGCGCGAGGGTGTCGGTGAGCGCAGCGGCGAGGCCGGGCCGCCGGTCGAGCTTCCACGCCACTCCGTCACCGCCGCCGGGATCGATGTCGATGACGCGGCCTTTCACGACAAACGCGCCGTCCGCCGGACACTCCCACGCGACGGCCACGTCGCCTGCGGGCGCGGGATGCACGACGAGCGAGCGCGGTGCGAAAGTCGCGTTTGTGATCTTGATTGGCGTCGTGTTCGTGTTCGCCGTGATGACCGGAAAATCCGCCGCGCCCTGCCAATGATGCAGCCCCGGCGTCTTCAACACGTCGCGCTCGAAGCGGGTGAGCAGCGCGGGCGCGGGCGTCGTCTCGAGCAAACTCCACGGCCCGAAACGCGAGCCGCCGGCGTCCTCGGTGAAATGCTCGACGATCTCGCGAGAGAGCGACCACGAGCGCGCACCGCCGGCCTCGGCGATGTCGAGTTCGAGCTGCGTCGAGTCCGCGCCGTGATTCGTTTTTGGCTGAATCGTAAGCAGCAGCATCTCGCCCGCCTTCATCTCCACGCGCGTCTCGGCGATGTCCTGCGCGCTGCCATTCGGCACATCGCCGTTCGCGAGCGCGACCGGCACGGATGCCGCGAGCGCCTTCCGCTTCTCCGCGAGCTCGCCGTCGATGCGCTCCGTCTCCACATCGAGTTTCGCCAGCTCCGCGGCCCACGGCTTGAGCGCCGCGTCGGCCTCGGGCTGCGGCACGAGCGGCACGAGATCGTGCGGGCGCTGCGCCTCCTCATTGCCGGGAAAAGCGTAGCGCGTGGAGGCAAAGATGCCGTAGAGCCCGTAGAAATCGCGCGCGGTGATCGGGTCGTATTTGTGATTGTGGCAGCGTGCGCAGCCGATGGTCAGGCCGAGCACGGACTTGCCCACCGTGTCAATCGTGTCCTCGATGGTGAGGTAAAAATCGCGGTCATCTTTGCTGCCGCCGAAGCGCCGCGCGACGGCGAGATAGCCCGTGGCGGTGATGCACTCGGCGTAGTGTGCGCGCGGCTGTGCGGCGGCGAGGAGATCGCCGGCGAGCTGCTCGCGCACGAACTGGTCATAGGGCAGATCGCGGTTGAACGCGTCGATGACGTAGTTCCGGTAGCGCCACGCGAGCGGCGACGGGTAGTCGGAGTTGTCGCCGGCGCTGTCGGCGTAGCGCACGACGTCGAGCCACTTGCGGCCCCATTTTTCGCCGTAGGCGGGGGAGGAAAGGAGACGATCAATCGTGGCGGTCACGAGTGATTGGTGATTGGGGATCGACGATTGGTATTCGCGCACGAATGTGTCCACTTCCTCGGGCGTCGGCGGGAGGCCGGTGAGGTCGTAGGTCGCGCGGCGAATGAGCGTGCGCGGATCGGCGGGCGGCGCGGGCGCGAGCTGCGCGGCTTCGAGTTTCGCCAGGATGAAGCGGTCGAGGTCCGTCCTCGCCCACGCCTGGTCCTGCACGTCGGGCACGGGCGGATTCGCGATGGGCTGAAACGCCCAGTGCTTCGCCGGATCGGCCGCGCTCACGAACGCGGGCGGAACCGGCGCACCTATCCGCACCCACTCCGCGAGGTCGGCGAGCTGTGCGTCGGTGAGCTTGCGGTCCGCGCCGTCGCGCGGCGGCGGCATTTTCAGATCCTTGTCCGTGTAGCGCACCGCCGTGATGAGCAGGCTCTTTTCCGGCTCGCCCGGCACGACCGCCCCGCCGGTGTCGCCGCCTTTCAAAATCGCCGCGCGCGAGTCGAGCCGCAGCCCGCCCTTGATCTTCTCCGCCTCGGCGCTGTGGCACTTCGCGCAGTGCTCGGCAAAAAGCGGACGCACGCGCTTTTCAAAAAACTCCTCGCCTGCCGGGTCGGCATCCGCGCGCCGGAGCGCAAAGGCGCTGACGGCGAGGATGAGCAATGGGTAGGGACGCATGGGAGGGCGACGCAGGATGGTCGAAACCGCGCCGGTGATTCCATCCGCAAACGCGGGCGAAATTAGGCCGGCGCCATGGCCGGTGTTTCGTGGGACGCCACGGGCACGAGCGCCCGTTTGACTATCCCGCATGCGGCGGACAACCTGCGCACCTTTGCCGATGACCTCGTCCTTTTCCCGCACCCACCGCCTCGCGCGCGGGCTTTGGCAGCTCTCGTGGCTGCTGCTCGCGCGGTGGACGCCGCGCCCGCTGCACGCGTGGCGCGTGCTGGTGCTGCGCGCGTGGGGCGCGCGCATCGGGGCGGGTTGCCTGGTGTATGCAGACGCGGTTATCTGGGTGCCGTGGCAGCTCACGATGGGCGACGGCGCGTGCATCGGCGACCGGGCGGAGATTTACAATGTCGCGCCCATCGCGCTCGGCGCGCGCGCGGTGGTCTCGCAGCAGGCGCTGCTGTGCGCCGCGTCGCACGATCACCGGCGCGATGATTTTCCGCTGACCAGCGCGCCGATCACGCTCGGTGTGCGCGCGTGGGTGGCGGCGCGGGCCATCGTGCTGCCGGGCGTGACCATCGGCGACGGCGCGGTGGTCGGCGCGGGCAGCGTGGTCACGCGCGACGTGGCGGCGGGCTGCACCGTGGCCGGCAATCCCGCCCGCGTCCTGCGCCGCGCGGAACTGAAAGAATAAGCGCCGGTCGCCATCCCAAAAACGCCCGCCGTTGCGCTTTCCGCGAATTCTGTCAGCTTCCCCAACCTTGTTTTCCAAGCCCCAAATCCTGCGATGAAATCCCTTCGTTTCCTCTGCCTCCCGCTCGCCGCTCTCATGGTCTTCACCGCCACCGGCCTCGGGGCGGATGAGCCCGATCCGGCGCAAATCGAAATCTCCGTCGGGCGCCTGCTCGAACAGGGCCATTACAGCCGGAAAAAGCTCGACGAAAAAGTTTCGCAGACCTTTCTCAAAAACTACCTCGAAGGGCTCGACTACAACCGGCTCTACTTCACGCAGAAGGACGTCGATCTTTTCACCGCAAAGTACGGCAGCTCGCTGTGCAGCGACGTGCTCGTGGGCACCACCGAGCCGGCTTTTACCATCTACAACATCTACAAGAAGCGCGTCGAAGACCGCATTGCCAAGAACAAGGAACTGGTCAAAGGGAAGTTCGAGTTCGCCAGCGAACGCACGGTGCAGATCAACCGCCAGAAAGCCGCGTGGCCCAAGGACGAGGCCGACGCCGACGCGCTCTGGCGTGACCGCATCGAGGGCGAAATGCTCCAGGAGGCGCTCGCCAAACACGCGCTCAATCCGCCGGTGAAAACGCTCACGCGCCGCTACGACCAGGTGCTGCGCTACCTTCGCGAGCAGACCAAAGAGGACATCATCAAGGGCTTCCTCACCACCCTCGCGCTGACCTACGACCCGCACTCGGAATACATGAGCCGCTCGGAGCTGGAAAATTTCCAGATCAACATGCGGCTCGGCCTCATCGGCATCGGCGCGGTGCTGCGCTCGGAGGACGGCTACGCCAAAATCGCGGAGCTCGTGCCCGGCGGTCCGGCGGCCAAGGACGGGAGCATCAAGGTGGGCGACCGCGTTTCCGGCGTGGCGCAGGGCGACAAGGATTTCGTGGATGCCGTGGACATGAAACTCGACAAGGTCGTGGAGATGATCCGCGGGAAAAAGGACACCATCGTGCGGCTTCAGGTCATCCCCGCGAGCGCGGCTGATCCGTCGGTGCGCAAAATAATTTCGATCAAGCGCGACGAGATCAAACTCAAGGAGCAGGAAGCCAAGGCCGAGATCATCGAGCGACCCGGCCCGGATGGGAATCCGTTCCGGCTCGGCTGGATCGTGCTGCCGTCATTTTACGCCGACATGGAGCACAGCGGCGCGGCGGGCGCGAAGAGCACGACGAAGGATGTGCTCGCGCTCATCAACCGGCTCAAGCAGGAGAACGTGCAGGGCATCGTCATGGATCTGCGGCGCAATGGCGGCGGCTCGCTGGAGGAGGCGGTGAACCTCACCGGGCTCTTCATCAAAAAAGGCCCGGTGGTGCAGGCCAAGGACGCCAACGGCCAGTCACATGTGCTCAAGGATCGCGACGCGTCAATCGCCTGGGAAGGCCCGCTCATCGTCTGCTGCAACCGGCTGAGCGCCAGCGCGAGTGAGATTTTCGCGGCGGCGATTCAGGACTACGGGCGCGGCGTCATCGTGGGTGACGCCAGCACCTTTGGCAAAGGTACCGTCCAGACCATGCTGGAAATCGGGCGCATCATGCCCTTCCTTGGCAGCGGCAACAACGAGGCCGGTGCGCTCAAGCTGACCATCCAGAAATTCTACCGCGTCGCCGGCGGCTCCACCCAGCTCAAGGGCGTGGAGTCCGACGTGCATCTGCCGTCCATCTTCGACCAGCCGGAAATCGGCGAGAGCGCGCTCAAAGGCCCGCTGCCCTACGACACCGTGGCCCCGGCGGATTTTGAAAAGTGGGAGCACTCGCTTTTCAAAAAAGAGCTGAACACCCGCTCCTCCGTGCGCGTCGCCGCCGATCCCGAATTCCGCTACATCACCGAGGATCTGGACGCGGCGAAAAAGCGCGTGGCGGACAACAAAGTCTCGCTCAACGAAAAGGCCCGCCGCGCCGAGATCGAGCAGGACAAGGCGCGCAAGGACGCCCGCATTGCGGCGCGCGAAAAAATCAAACACCCCGAGGCCAAGGTCTATAACGTCACGCTCGACAACGTGAGCAAGCCCGAGTTGCAGCTCGCGACCGCCGAGAAGACCGACAAGCCCGCACTGACCGGAGCGAACAAAACCGACCTCACGAAAGAGCCGAAAGCCGAAGTGAAAACGCCCGCCGCCGCCGATGACGAAGATGCGCCCGATGAAGAAAGCGAAGGCGAACCCAAGACCGTCGGCGTCGATGCGATCAAGAACGAGACGTTGAACATCCTCCGCGACCTCATCGACCTCTCCCGCACGCCCAAGACTGCGACGGCGAGCACCGTGAAGTAAAGGGCCGCCCGGTAGGGACGGCACTCCGTGCTGTCCGGGGTGAGCGCAGCAAGGCGGCTGGCGGGAGTGGGACTCGCTTGGGAAAGTCGGTTCACGTTCGCGGACGGCATGGAGTGCCATCCCTA
>JANXWQ010000035.1 GCA_025351065.1 Chthoniobacter sp.
GCTGCGGGCGGAGAAATGAAATCCGCCTTCGCCCATTGCCCAGCCGCGGACGCCCTTTTGCCAACCGCGCGCCCTCCACGGAAACCGGCGCGCGTCCTTTGGCCCGCCCCGCTTTCGCCCCGCCTTCCCCCGCTCCGCCGCTCCGGGCGCGGAGGGGCTCTGGGTGGGACCATTTAACCAGTGGCGGATTCATGTTCCTCGGGGGGTTGATGCGGCGCAGGCTGGCTGGCCCGCCGGGGGGAGGCAAGGAGATTTTTGGCGATGGCTCAGTTTGATGGGCGGGGCGTTTATTTTAGAAACGCAGAGACGCAGAGGCGCAAAGGACGCAGCGGATGGCCTGTGAGATTCCCTCGGCGGTCGCTGCGTCTCGAAGTGATGCCTGCGGAATAGCGCCCGGCGGGGCGTAACCGATGGGCGGCGGACGGCGTCTGCCGGGAAAGATGCCTGCCCTTTTTCCGCCAACCACCCGTCCACACCCGCGCGCCGCTTTGCCATGAGCACTCTCGCCCTTTCATGGCCCGCATTGCCTTTCGCCAACGACGCGCTAGAAACACCGGCGATGGCCGACTTCGCCCCGCCCGCCGATGAAGACCTCGTGGCCGCCACACTCGGGGGCGATGAGGATGCGTTTGCGGAGCTGGTGCGGCGGCACCGGCGGCGAGTCTTTGGCACGGCGGCGCGGTTTGCGCGGGACGATCATCAGCTCGATGACATCGCGCAGGATGTTTTCGTGCGGGCATTCCGGCATCTGGGGAAGTTTCGGGGCGATGCGCCGTTCGGGCACTGGCTGGCGCGGATCACGGTTTCGGCGTGCTACGACTTTTTGAGAAAGGAGCGGCGCATCCGCGAGCAGGTGTCGCTGGACGCGCATGACTTCGACACGCGCGATGTGAACATCGACGCGGCGCTGGCGGCGGGGGGCGCACGGGAGCTGCTGGAATTTGCGATGCGCCGGCTGACGGCGGAGGAGCGGCTCATCATCACGCTCGCGGAGCTGGAAGAGCGGCCGATGCGGGAGATCGCCGCGCTGACGGGGTGGAGCGAGAGCAAGGTGAAAGTGCGGGCTTTCCGCGCGCGGCAGAATTTGAAAAAAATCCTGGAGGCCAGCCATGAACAATAACATCGAAGAAAAACTGAGCGCCCTTTTCGCCGCCGTCCGCGCGGATGAGCGCGATACCTCGCGGGTGGAATTCGGCTTTGAGACGCGGCTCGCCGCGCGGCTGCGGGAGGAGGGCGGCGGATCGCTCTCGGCATGGGCGTGGAAGCTGTGCCCGTTTTTTGCCGCGCTCGCGCTGGCGGTGGCGTGGTGGGGCCAGGTGAATCTGCGCGCCGAGGCGACGGCGGAAATCGTGACCGAGGCGACGCAGCCGAACGAGGAGCAGGTGCTCTTTGCCTACATGACGGGAGAGCGCCGATGAAGCGCGTGAAGCGCATCCTCGGGGTGCTGCTGATTTTCGTCTTCGGCGTGATCGTCGGCGGCGTGGGCGCGAGCGCGGGGATCGCGCAGAAGATTCGCGACGTGATCAGCGGGGGGCCGGAGGCGGTGGTGCGGGAACTCGTGAAGGTGCTCGACAAGGAGCTGAAGCTCGAGCCGGAGCAAAAGCGCATGCTGCAAGGCATCGCGGATGAAACGCACATCAAGCTGCGGCAGAGCCGGGCGAAAATTCAGCCCGAGGTGGATCGCACGCTGGGCGAGGCGGAGGAGCGGGTGCGGGCGATTTTATATCCGAACCAGATCGAGAAATTCGACAAGCTGCTGCACAAGGGCGGCGACAAGTGGAAGGCGAAGGAGGGCGCGGCGGCTGATGCTGCGCCCCTGCCCGAACCGGAGCCGCCGCGAGCACCGTGAAGCGAACGCTTTTCCGCTACGGAACCTGCGGGGTGACGACGCGGTAGAAACGCTGGGGCGCAAGGCCGACGCTCGTGTCGTTGTAGTCGATGGCCTGGGCGGCGGTCGGCGCGACGATGTCGGCGAGGTGGAGCCAGGTGGCGTCGGTGAGGGCGTTTTTGTACTGGATGGTGTAGGCGAGGCCCGGCATGGCGGCAAAACCGATGTGCTTTTCCCCTGCGGTGGGGCTCGTGATGGCTGCGGTGAATCGGGCGGCATCCACCCCCATGATGACGGAACCGGCGGAGTCCGTCACATTGCGCACGCCGAACTCGAGACGGTAACTGCCCGCTGCCGGAATGACGTAATCAATGCTGACCCAACCCGTGTTGCCCCGGTTCGGCAGGCTCGAGACGCTGGCGGCAAAAAGCATGGTTTCCGCGAGCGTCGTCGTATTGACCAGCTTGGCATAGCCGTCGTCATTGATGCCAAACGGGAGGTAGGCGCGTTCATCCGAGGTGTCGAGAAACACGCTGAAAACCACATGATCACCTGCCGTCGCCGTCAGCAGGGTGGAAATTTTTTGATAGACGTTGGCGATGCCGCCGCGGAGCACAGCAAAATGACCGCCTTCCACTGGTGCCCAATTATCAAAACCATCAAAGCCCGCACCGTCGAGCGTAGGCGCGGTGGTGAAAATGCCGACCCCGCCGTATGGCCCTGAAACCGTCACCGTCCAGTCGGTGAAATTGCCCAGCTCAAAACCAGGATTGCTCAGTCCGGGGTAGATGACCGATGCTCCGGCGCTGCCCAGCATGGCGGCGGTGGCGAGAAAATGGAGAATGGCCGGCCTTTTCATGCAGAAAAATTGCGGGGCCGCAAAGTGCGCCGGATCATCCGCTTTCCACCATCCCCAACGGCCCGCTGCCGATGGGAGGCGAACGAACTACGGGCTGATCGGGCGGCGCACCGAACTGGTGCCGCTCATCGCCACCTTGTTGGCAATCACTTCGCCGTAAACCGTCGCGGAACCGGCCATTTTCACGGTGCGGTAGGCGGCGAGCAGCGTGCCGTTCAGCACCGCGCCGCCATTGAGGGTGGCATCACTGCCGGCACCGACCACGTTGAAGAGGACGTTCTCCACCTTCACCCCGCCGAGCAGGACGACGCTGCTGCCGCTGAGCGAAAATTTGTTGGTGACATTGATGATGTAGGTGGTGGCCGCTGTGCCCTGCAAGGTGAGCGCAGCCGAGCCGCTCAGGACGAAGTCGGTGAGGTGCAACACCACGTTGCCGCCCGTCGTGTCGTTCAAGGTCAGGCTGGTGTTCTGGTTGATCGTGGTGGGATAGCCGCTGGTGGAGGCGAGGCTGTTGGCGGCGCTGGCCGCGGCATAGGCGTTGGAAACGCCTTGGGCGAGGGCAGCGTCGCGGTTGTTGAATGTGCCGCCGGTGATGGCAAAGCTGGACGATTTTTGCAGCACGCCGGTCGAGCGGGAAACGACATCGCCGCGAATGGAGCCGGTGCCGCTCAGGTTGCTGTGGCCCGAGCCGGCGAAGCCCGCGTCGCCAAAAATCTGTGCGCCAGAACTCAGGGTATTCACATCGCCGGGGGCGCTGCCGAGGGTGAAGACGGCCCAGCGGTTGGCTGGCGTGGAGTCGGCGTAACCGAGATTCACCCCGGCGCTCAGAAGGCTGGCGTGGGCGGAAAGCTGGGCAACGGCCAGCACGAAGGCGGTGCAAAGGGCGCGGCGGAGGGTCTGGGGGCCGAAAGTAGAATTCATGGGCGGGCTAGTGACAGCAGAGGAGTGGCATGTCCAGAGTCTTTTTATCTTTGCACTATTTTATTTGGCGAAGTTGCGTAACAAGCCCACGCCCATGACTGCCCGACACCCCGCCGCCACCCCGCCACGCCATGCGGTTTAGACCCGCCGGGCTGGCCGGGCTGGCCGCCGGACTCAGCCTCGCCGCGCCGGCGCTTGGCGGGGGCACGGCGCTGTGGGCGCGGGCGGCGCTGGTGGGCGGCACGGCGCTGCTTTTGCTGGGTGCGCCGCCGCGCGCCTCGCTGGGCAAAATTTGGAACGCGCTTTTTCTCGCGCTCGCCGCGCTGGCGCTGACTTCGTTTCTGCCCGCGGCGTGGTTTCCGGTGCCGGAGTGGCGGCGGGTTTTGGTGGAAAATTTCGGCGTCGCGCTGCCGGGCACGCTTTCTCCCCAGCCGTGGCTGAGCGCGGAGGCGGGCGGGCTGTGGCTGGCGGCGCTGGGCTGGGCCTACTGGTTGCTCGCGCGGCTGCCGGCGCAAAAGGACACGCGCGCCGCGGTGCGGTTTTTCGCCGCGGGCGGCGCGGTGCTGGCGGCGGTCGCGCTGGCGGCTTTTGTCGCCGGGAGGCAGGTGCCGTTCTGGCCGCCCACGCTCAATGCTAGGGCGGACTTCGGCTTTTTCCCAAATCGTAACCAGACCGCCAACGTGCTCGCGCTAACCGGCGTGCTGCTGGCGGCGATGACATTCCAGAGCTTTCAGCGGCGCCGCACATCGGCGCCCCTGTGGCTGGCCGCGCTCGGCATCGTGGGCGCGGCGCTGGTGGTGAATTACTCGCGCGCCGGCATCGCGCTGTTTTTCGGCGGCACGGCGGCGTGGGCGCTGCTCTCGGCGGGGCGGGCGCGTTCGCGCAAAAGCGCGGGGCTGAGCGTGGCGGCGCTGGCCATGCTGCTCGCGGTCTTTTTCCTTTTCGGCGGAGCCACGCTCGCGCGTTTTCAGCCGCGAAAAAACGATCCGCCGGAATCGTGGGCCGGCCTCCGCCCAGCCATGCAGCAGGACGCTTTCGCGCTCGCGCAAACCGCGCCGTGGACCGGGCAGGGACTGGGCAATTTCGAGGCGCTTTTTGCCCGCGCGCGGGTGAAATCCGCGAACCAATACCGCGCCGTGCATCCCGAGAGCGACTGGCTGTGGGCCGCGGTGGAAATGGGCTGGCCGGTGGTGGTGCTGCTATTCGGCGCATTTCTCTACGGGCTGCACCGCTGCCGACCGCTCGACGACAATCTGCGCGCGGCGGCGGCGGTTTGCGCCACGGCCTTTGTCCTGCACGGGCTGGTGGATGTCTCCGGGCATCGCGCCGGCGCGGTGTGGCCGGCGCTGTTTCTTTTCGCCAGCGCCCTGCCGCCCGGCCAAGGCGGCAAGCCGCGCGCGTGGGTCGCGCCGCTGTTCCGGCTTTTTGGCGTCTTGCTGGCCGCGCTCGCCGCGTGGTGGCTGGCCTCGGAGCGCTGGGACTGGGGCTGCGACTTTGCGCCCACCACGCGCACGCTCGCTCGGCTCGACGCGCGGCTGCAAAAGGCGAAAGACGCTGGTGACTGGCCCGCGATGATCGCCACGGCCGCCGCCGCCCAGCGCATCGCCCCACTGCAGTGGGACTTTTACTTTCACCGCGCCTGCGCCGAGGCCATGTCGCACTCGACCACCGCCGCCACGCAGGACTTTGCCATCGCCCGCTACCTCGAACCGCACTGGGCGCAATTCTGCCTGGACGAAGGACGCCTCTGGCTCGCCCTCGACGAACCGGAGCGCGCCCTCGAAGCCTGGCAGGAGGCGCTGCGCCGCGACCCGGAAAACGCACCCGTGCGCTACGGAAGAATGCTCGACGACGCCCGCGGCCACTTCCCGCTGCGGGCCGGGCTCGTGAAGCTGGCGCAGACCGACCGCGCCCTGCTGCTCGCCCTTTTGCAAAAAGCCGACCGCCTCGAAAGCACCCTCGAAATCGGCGCACTGCTCACCGAAAACCCCGAACTGACGGCCTTCACCCCGGCACAGCGCGAGGCGCTCTTCGAGGCGTGGTATCAGCACGGCGACCGCTCGCAGCTCACCCTCGCTCTGCTCGGCCATCCCGCTTGGCAGGACGACGGCTGGCCCTGGCTCGCGCGCAACTACGCCGACGCCGGAAACTACGAGGCCGCCTGGGCCGTGGTACAGAAATTCGCCCCCCGTCCCCTGCTCCCCGCGCCCCCTGCCGAGACGCCGCGCCACGAACTCGAGCGCAAATTTTCCTACCAGCCCGAGGATTTTCAAAACGGGCTCGCCCTCTGCTTTGCGCAGAAAAAATCCGGCGAAACCGACGCCGCACTCGCGACCGTCGCCGCGCTGAAAAAGATCGCCGACCACCCGGCCTACGTGTCCTGGCTGGAGGCCGAACTCTGGGCGGAAAAAGCCGATTGGGAAAAAGCGTGGCAGGCCTGGCAGACCTCCGCCAGCCGGTAAACAGGCACCGTTTCTTCCCGCGAGAAACGATGATAAAAGTGCGCGTCACGGGTTGAAAAGCAAGACGCCGACCGGCGGAGCCAGACCGCTCCCGATTTGACTCGTAAACCTGTAAATTGGCGGTCGTCGCGACATTCCCCGCCCCCCCCCCAGGAGAAAAAACATTTATCTCTTGACGCCCCCAGACACCGCACCTACCTGCATCGCTTATGCGCGCCCAAAATACTTCCAAAAACACTCTCCTGCTGCCGCTCGCCGTTGGCATCGCCTCGCTAACTGGCCTCGCCCAGCCCGTGCAAGCGGCCGCCATCATCGACAAGGCCATTTTTACCGACACCGGCGACCTCGCCCTGACCGGGGGTGCCTACATCTACGGAGACGTGCATACGAACGCGAATTTCACCATCGACGGCGGCTCCACGGTCACCGGCTTCACCAGTGCCGTGGGCACGATCTTCAATGACCCCGGCTTCCCCGGCTTCCTGCTCGGCGGCTCGCAGGCCGGCGCGGCCTCCATTGCTTATCCCGACATCCTCACCGTGATCGCCGGCCTCGGTGCGCCGGTTGACCACAACATCAGCGGCAACCTGACCCTCACCGGCAGCCAGCCTTTCAGCGGCATCTACCATGTCACCGGGAACATCGACATTTCCAGCGACTACGCGGGCACGGCCACTTTTCTGGCCGATGGAAATATCATGGTTTCGGCCTTCGGCGGGAGCATCACCGGCGCGGTGTTGAACGCCAACTTTCCCTTCGGACTGGCGCTCTACTCGGCCAATGGATTGGTCGATGTCAGCGGCGATGACGCCATCTCCGGCTCCGTCGCCGCCAAGACCACCGCGAATGTTTCCAACTCCACGCCCGTCTCGGCTCCCGAGCCCTCCTCGGCTCTCCTCCTCGGCCTCGGCGGCCTCGGCGCAGCCATGAGCCGGAAGCGGAAAAAAGCCTGACGCCCCGCTGGGCGGATGGCCGCACTCGCGGCCAAGGGCCAGACTTGTTTTTCGAGCTCCTTCGCGTTTTTTCTCGGGCCTGGAAAATTGCGTCCTAACGGTTGCCAAAGGCAATTCCCGGTCATCGCGCGCACGTCCGGCACCCCGCGACTGTAGGGGAAGCTGCCAGCTTCCTTAAAGTCGCGCGCTACGATCAAGCGCCGGTCAGCGCTAGGAGGGCGAGCATGCGGCCGGTTTGGCCGCGCTCGAGGCGGTAGGAGTAGTAGCGGTCCATGTGGGCTCCGGTGCAGGTGCCGGGGTCGAAGATTTGGCGCACGCCGGCGGCGCGGGCCTGGGCGAGGATGAGGGCGGCGAAGTCCACCTCGTAGAGCGGCGGGCGGATGCAGGGGCTGAGTTGCACGATGAGGTCGGCGGGGTCGCAGCCGAAGTGCGCGCGCATTTTTTCCAAAGCCGCGGCGGTGATGCCGAGTTCGCTGCCTTTGCGCCCGGAGTGCAGGAGCGCGATGACGCGGCGCACGGGGTCGGCGAGAAAGACGGCGCAGCAGTCGGCGACGTGGATGCCGAGGCAGACGCCGGGGCTGGCGGTGATGAGGCCATCGGTGCCGGGCACGGGCGTGGCGGTGTTTTCATCGACGATGGCGACGGCGCAGCCATGCACTTGCTCAGCGGTGACGAAATGTTTGGGCGCCAGCCCAAGCCCGGCGCGGGCGGCGGCGTGGAAGGTGTCGAGCCGCTGGACGGCGGTGGCGCGATCCACTTTCACATCGAGCCCGGCGATGCGCGTGGTGAAGCCGTGGGCGATCCCCGGCAGCGCGACGAGGGCGGGGAAAGTTTC
>JANXWQ010000082.1 GCA_025351065.1 Chthoniobacter sp.
CGAGTTTGGCGCGCTCGGCGGCGACGCTCCGGCTGTCCGCCTCGGCGGCGGGGATCGCAGCCACGGCGGCGGCGAGTTCCGCGGCGAGCCCGGCTTTTTCGGCGGCGGTTTTTTCGTGCGCGGCGCGGAGCTGGGCGAGCGCCTGCTCGGCCTCGCGGCGCGCAGCTTCGGCGGCGGTGTGCTGCTCGGCGGCCTTGGCGGCGTGAAGCTGCGCGGCGGCGGCTTCGCCCTGCGCTTTTTCGGCGTGCGCGGCTTTTTCCTGCGCCTCGCGGAGCTGGGTGGAAAGGCGGTCGCGCTCCTCGCGGGCGGCGGCGAGTTCCTGCCGGAGCGGTTCCACGTCGGCGGAATTTTCCACCACGGTGGGTGCGGCGGCAGCGGCGGCGAGCCGGGCGGCGAGCGCGTCTTTTTCGGCGGTGAGGCCGTGGCGCTCGGCGAGCAGTTTTTTGATGCGCTCGCGGTAGCTGTCGATGTCGGCCTCGAACTGCTCGACGGCCCGCGCCTCCCACGCCTCGGGCGACGGCGCGGCCACGGCGGCCACCGGTGCCGCGGCGAGGCGTGCGCGGGCGTCCTCGAGTTCCGCCGCGAGCCGGGTGCGGGCGGTCGTCGCCGCTTCCACTTGATCGTGCGCATCCTTGAGCGCGCGGGCGGCTTCGGCGTCGCGTTTGCGCGCCGTGTTTTCAAATTCGCGCCGCATGGCCGTGTGCGCCTCCTCGACGTGCGCGGCGCTTTCGCGGTTCAGCCGATCGGTGGTCGCGAGCTGCCGTTCGAGTTTGATCTTGGCCTCTTTTTCACGGCCCAGGTCGAGCGCGGACTCGCGCTGGTGGGATTCGAGCGCGGCGATGCGGCGGTTCAACTCCTCGATCTGCCGCGGGTTTTCCTTCGGCCCGGCGGCGGGCGAGGAGTCGCCCGCGATGGCCTGGCCGAGTTTGCCGCGCTTTTGAAATTCCGCGACCTGCTTGGACAGCGCGGCCTGCTGCTGCGCGAGCGTGTCGCGCTCGGCGGTCAGGTCGCGCAGGCGCTGGTCGGCGTCCCTGGCCTTGGCGGCTTCGGCCTTGAGCGCGTTGAATTCGCGCTGGAGCGCCTTCATTTCCTGCTGCGCTCTGGCGAGGTTTTCGGCGGACTTCGCCGCCACGCCTTTTTCAAACTCGATCTGCTCCAGCTTGTCGTCCGAAGCGGCTTTGGCGCGCACCATTTCGGCCACGAGCCGCGCCCGCTCGTCGGCGAGAGTTTTGCGCTCCTGCGCCAGTGCGGTGAGCTGCCGCTCGGCTTCGCCCTTGGTGCGCGCGAGCTGCGCGCGCATGGCCTCGCGTGAGCGGAGCAGTTCTTCGCGGGAAAGTTTGTCGTCGTCCTGCAGCGGGGAGTTCAGGATGGTGCCCGTGGTCATGGTGGACAGGGCGAGCGCGCCGTCATCCGCGACGATCCGCATGTCGGGGACGGCCGGCTTTTCCACCGGCGCGGCCGTGGCGGGCACATGGACGGACAGCGCGGGATGCGGCACGCCGGCGATCTCGGCCATGCCGGGGATGATGTTGCGCACGGCGCGGCGGTTGCGCAGTTTTTCGGCGAGGGATTCCGCGGCGTCCGCGGTCAGGCCCCCGGGGCGTGGCGCGGTGGCCGGGGCGGTGCGGGCGTCGGCCAGCATGCGCATGACTTTCTGCCAGGGAAAACGCACCTCGGTGTCGTTCGACGCGAGGATTTCTTCGCGGAAAATCTCCGGTGCGCGCCGGTGGATTTCGGTGAGCAAAATGGTGGTCTGGCCGCGGGCGATGCGGTCGGCGAGGTCGGCGATGTCGAAGACCAGCCGGGCCGTGAGGTCGTGCGGGCCGTCGTGCAGGAGCTGCTTCGGGATGCGCGGGAGGAAATCGCCGAGTTCGAGCAGGATTTCGTGCTTCCCCTCGGGCGCGGCGGGCGGCGCGGCCGGAGGCGTGGCGGCGGGGGGCGTTTCCTTCGCTTTTTTCGGCGGGCTTTTGAAGCCGGTATTGTAGCCCGCGTTCACGGCGGCGGCGGGGATGCGGTTGGTCGTGTAGATCTTGGGCTCATCGGCCTTGGCCGCCGGTTCCGGCTTCGCCCCGGGGGCCGGCGCGGGCGTGGGTGCGGCAGGCTTTTTGGGCGTGCCGTCGTCCGGTGCTGGGCGTTTGAACCGATCAAGGAATGACATGATCCGCAGAGTGTAAAAGGGGTTTAAGCAGCTTCCAGTCCCGAGTGCGCTGGTTTTTTTCTGGCCCTGGCTTTTAGCCACGCGCGGTCACTTTGTCTGCAAAGAATCCGCAAGCGCCCCGACGCCCGGCCCCACAACAAACGGCGCGCACGTCTCGGCCAGCCGCGCGGGCAGCACGGCGGTCAGCCGCACGGCGTCGCCCTCGTAGGCGGTGTGCAGGATGCGCCCGAGCCGGTGAATATTCGCCAGCAGCGCGCCCTCGCTTTGCGGGATGCGCAGCTCGCATTGCCGCGCCCCGCCGTCCGCCATCTCGGCCATGCGGGCGATGAGTTCGTCGATCCCCTCGCCCGTTTTCACCGAGATGAAAACCGCCTCGGGAAAATGCCGCCGGTGGACCGCCAGCGCGGCGTCCTCCGGCACTTTGTCGATCTTGTTGAAGACGATCAGCGTCCGCTTTTCATCCGCGCCCAGTTCGGCGAGCACCTTGCGCGTGGTGTTGTAAAATTTCGTCACCTCGGGCTGCGAAGCGTCGAGCAGATGGATGAGGAAATCCGCCATTGCCGATTCCTCTAGCGTCGCGTTGAACGCCTCGACCAGCCGGTGCGGCAGTTTGCGGACAAAGCCGACGGTGTCGGTGAGCAGCAGTGGCTGCTTGTTGGGCAGCGCGATTTTCCGCGTCGTGGTGTCGAGCGTGGCGAAAAGTTTGTCCTCGATCAGCACGTCCGCGCCGGTCAGCCGGTGGAGCAGCGAGGACTTGCCCGAGTTCGTGTAGCCGACGATGGCCGCGTTCGGCACCTCCCCGCGCTTGCGGTCCTTGCGCTGCGTGGCGCGGGCCTCGCGCACGGTTTCGAGCTCGCGTTTGCAGCGGTCGATGTTCCCGCGGATGCGGCGCTTGTCCTGCTCGAGCTGCGTCTCGCCCTCGCCCCGCGCGCCGATGCCGCCGCCCTGCCGCACCAAGTGCGTCCACCCGCGCGTGAGCCGCGGCATTTGGTACTCCATCTGCGCCAGCTCCACCTGGAGCCGCGCTTCGCGGGTCTGCGCCCGCTTGGCAAAAATATCGAGGATGACCTCCTGTCGGTCGATCACCGTCATCCCCGCCAGCTTCTCCCAGTTCCGCTGCTGGCTGGGCGACAGCTCATTGTCGAAAATGATCACGTCGAGATTCTGCGCCTTCGCCCGCGCCACGATCTCGTCCGCCTTGCCCGTGCCGATGAGCAATCGCGCGTGCTGCTCGCGCGCATGCACCAGCATCCGGTCGAAAACGGGCACGCCGAGCGTGGCCACCAGCTCCTCCAGTTCTTCCAGCAGGCTCGCCGTCTCGTCCCGATCCTCCGCCTTCACATACGAACCCACCAGCAGCGCCCGCTGCACCATGTTTTCGCCCTCTTTGTTTTCGTTCATGTCTTTCAAGAACCGCCACCATAGCGGCGGGCCGCGCATGGCGCAAAGTCTTCGCTGCGCGCGAGGCGCGCCGCCTCCGGGGAGCACGCGCGTCTAGGAGTTCCGCGCGCCGCGCTTTCACTGCACTCGACGCCACCGCTGCCGCCTGCGACTTTTTCCTCCAACGCAACTCCCCATGAAAACCACCGCCCTCCTCCTCGCAGTCTCCACCCTCGCCCTTGCCGACCCGCCCGAGCCGCGCTTCACCGCCATCACCCTCGATGACAAAATCCAAATCGGCTACGGCCTCGCCATCGCCGACGTGGACGGCGACGGCCAGCCCGACGTGCTCCTCGCCGACAAGCGCCAGATCGTCTGGTATCGCAACCCCGGCCCCGCCAAAGCGCGCGACGCCGCGGCATGGGCGAAATTCCTCATCGCCGAAAACCTCACCGAGCACGACAACGTCTGCCTCGCCGCGCAGGACCTCGACGGCGATGGCAAGTGCGAAATCGCCGTCGGCGCGGAATGGAATCCCGGCGACACCGAGCACAGCGGCGCGGTCTTCTACCTCATCGCGCCCGCCGACCGGACGCAGCCGTGGGAGCCGGTGAAATTCCCGAGCGTCGAGCCGACGACGCATCGGATGCGGTGGTTGAGTCTCGGGCAAGGTGAATGGGGTCTCGTTGTTGCTCCGCTTCACGGACGCGGGAACAAGAACGGCGAAGGCGCGGGTGTGAAAGTGATGCTTTACCGTAAGCCCGCGGATCCAAAGGAAGAATGGAAAAGCGAGGTGCTAAGCGAAACGCGCGACCCGACCGACAAACGCTTCATGCTCCACATGCTCCATATGGTCCACAACTTCGATGTGAGCCCGATCCATCCTGGAGATCCCAAGCCAAAACTCGTTATCGCCAGCAGCGAAGGCCTCAATGTGATCGAGTATTTCAACAATCATCCCGGACAGGGTTTCTTCTGGGGTCCGACTGCCACACACGAGCGCCTGCCAGCCGGCGAAGTCCGTCACGGACGGCTCAAAGGAGTCGACTCGTTTCTAGCGACCGTTGAGCCTATGCACGGCAACAGTTTGGTGGTTTATCCCGATGTTTTCGTGCGTGAGAACACGGACAGCGAAGGGCGAAAATCAAATACATGGACGGTAAGCAGACACCTCCTCACCGACAAACTCATCGAAGGCCACGCGCTTGCGTGCGGCGATTTGCTCGGCGTGAAGAGCGACCAGATCGTCGTCGGCTGGCGCGGCAATCCGGCGAACCCGAACAACAACTTCGGCATCCACCTGTGGACGCC
>JANXWQ010000156.1 GCA_025351065.1 Chthoniobacter sp.
GCTGCGGAAAATCTTCCCCTTTCCGTCCATCGCAAACTTCGGCAGCGTCGCCGCGAAATGCGTTTTCGGCGGCGGAAACTTCCGCTTCTGCCCGCGCCACAGCTCGCGGTAAATGCCGTCGTAAAACTCCTCGACGCGCGCCGGTTCCGCCGCACCGGAAAACTCCGCGTGCGCCAGCGGACGGTCGATTTCAAACAGCGTGATCTTTCCCTCCAGCCCCGCATCCAGCAGCGCCGTCAGCACGCCCAGCCCCGCCGGCCCGCTGCCGACCACGGCAAATTTCGCACCGCCGCCGCGGCCCGACGTTCCGGCATTTTCCCGCGCCATCATGCGATGAAGATTTTGACCGCGGATTTCTCGGATTGCACGGATTTCATAGGGCAGGCGTTTGGAAAACCCCGTGGGTCGCGAACCCCGCCGCGCTCGTCAAGCGCCGAATGGCCGCGGGTCCGCACCAGGCACTTGCCGCTCACCACGCGGCCCACTGCACGGCCTGCTCGTCGGTGGTGAAGCGGATGAAGCCGCGCCCGCCGGGGCGGTGGTTGCCGGACGCGCGCAAGCCGCCGAAGGGGAGTGTGGAAGGTGAGAATGTCGTTGGCAGATTGGCGTAGAGATTGCCGACGGCGAGGCGCTCCCCGAGTTGGCGAAAGAGCGTTTCGGAGCGGGTGAAGACGGAGGCGGTGAGGCCGAAGGGTGTGGCTTCGTGGCGGCGCACGGCGGCCTCGAGGTCATCGGCGACGAAGAGGCTGACGATGGGGACGAAGCACTCCTCGACTGGAGTTTCATCCGCCGCGCGCAGGACGACGGCGGGCCAGACGTAGTGCCCGCGCCGGCCCGCGACGACCGGCTCAACCTGGCCGGGAAGCAGCCACTGGCCTTGCGTCCCGGCCAGCAGCCGCTCGTAGCGCGCGACGGCGGCGGCGCTGATGACGGGGCCGAGTTTTGTGGTCGGGAGTAGCGGGTCGCCGGGTTGGAAAGCGGCGAGTGCAGCGAGAAAGCGGCGCTGAAATTCCGCGGCGACCGGGCGCTCGACGATGACGCGGCTAGTGGCGTTGCACCGCTGACCGGCGGTGAGGCACGCACCCTCCGCGGCGGCGGCGGCGGCGCGTTCGAGGTCGGCGTCAGCGCAGACGATGAGCGCGTTGCTGCCGCCGAGTTCGAGCGCGAGGTCTTTGGAAAAATCCTCGGCCAGCGCGAGCGCGAGCTTCTTCCCCACGGCCACGGAGCCGGTGAAGCAGACCGAGCGCACGCGCGGTTCGAGGCACAGCGCCTCGCCCTCGGCTCCCCCACCCTGCACGGTTTGGAAAACGCCGGGCGGAAACGCCGCGCTCATCAGCGCGCCGTAGCGCGCGGCCACGCACGCCGCGAGCGGCGACGGCTTGAAGATCACGGGGTTGCCCGCGAGCAGGTGCGCGACATTCGCTCCGTGCCCGAGGTGCAGCGGAAAATTGAACGGCCCCACAACCGCCGCCAGCCCGCGCGACCGCCTGCGGATCAAGGCGGGATGCGGCCCGCCGAGGTTTCCCTCCTCCGCCAACCACCGCTCGGCGTCGCCGATGGTGAGGTCGATCTTCGCCACGACCGCACCGACTTCGCCGAGCGCTTCCGTAAGCGGTTTGCCCGTCTCCAGCGCGATGCCGCGGGCGAGTTCCTCCTTCGCTGCGGCGAGTGCGGATTGCGCCACGCGCAGCCGCGCGATCCGCTCGGGCAAAGGCGTGTGGGCCCATGCCGCGCTGGCCGCGACGGCACTTTCCACCGCCGCGCCCACAGCGTCCGCGAAAATTTCCGGCAGCTCGATGGAGAGGTCGCCGGGACTGCGGTTGCGCCAACTTTGCAAGTGACCGTTCATTTTGAAAACGCAGAGACGCAGAGACGCAGAGGTTTGGGCGCTGCGTTTGATCCGAATCCGCGACCTTTCTCCGCGGCCTCTGCGTCTCTGCGTCTCTGCGTTAAAAAATCAGCAGCCATAAATTTCGCGCCACGCCTGGAAGGTGTTGAGATGCACGACGACGACTTTGCGCACGTCGCTCGTGTAGCCGCCAGCGAGCACCCACGCCACGGGAATCGCGTGCGCTTTGGCAAACTCGAAGACGCGGCGGTCGCGCGCGAGCAGGTCGTCGTGGTCGAGCGCGAGGGGCGAAAAAGGATCCTCGAAATACGGATCGGCTCCGGCCTGGTAGAGCAGCAGGTCGGGTTTGCGGTCGGCGATGAGCGGCAGGGTGGCGTCCATGATTTGCAGCAGCGTGGCGCGGTCGCAGCCGGCGGGGAGCGCGCAGGAGCGGTGATTGGCGCCATCGTCGTGGTGGCGCTCGGTCACATCGCGAAAACATTCGTTGGCCCAGTAGTCGTTGCCGTAAAGCGAGAGGGCGAAAAGGTGCGGGCGCACGGCGGCGAGTTGGGCGGTCCCGTTGCCGTAGTGCAGGTCCATGTCGAGCACGGCGGCGGTGCGGATTTCGCCCGCAGCGTGCAGCGCATCGAGCGCGACGATGAGGCCGTTGAAGGTGCAAAACCCTTCGCCGTGATCCGCGCAGGCGTGATGAAAGCCGCTGACCACCGCGGCGGAAACGCCATCGCGCAAAGCCTGCCGCGCCGCGGCGAGACAGCCGCCGCCGGTCAGGCAGACGGATGAATAAAGCTCGGGCGACCATGGAAATTTCTGCGACTCCGCGAGCGCGCGCGGCGTGCCGCTTTGGATCGCGGCGAGGTATGCGGGCGTATGCACGCGCTGCAAATCTTCCGCCATCACCGGCGCAGGCTCGGCGAGCCGCACGTCGGGAGCGTGGCGCAGGCCGTCGGCGACGAGCGCGAATTTCCGAATCGGCATGAGGTGCGTGCCGATGGGCGCAGCGTAGCCGGGATGGTAAAACGCGGTCAGCATTGCGTGGGCGGGAGCAGGGCGATGACCGCGTCGTCCGGCGGAAGTAGGTCGAGCGCGAGCAAGGGATGCGCGAGGTCGGCGGGGCGAAACTGCGAGGCGTAAATGGCGTAGAGCGCGCGCACCAGCCGACGCACTTCGCGCCCAGAGATCGTC
>JANXWQ010000173.1 GCA_025351065.1 Chthoniobacter sp.
TATAACATCGATCCAATTCTCGTTGATTAGTTGCACGCGAGCCCGTTTCGGATGCGCGGCAAGTCGTTGCTCAAGGGCGGTGAAGCTCCGCCTATCTCCCTCGATGAAATAATAAGCGGAGAAATCATGATCCAAGGCGACGAATGGCGAGCCAGGAAACTCGTCGCCGCTTTTTTCTTCTTTGCACAATCCCGGCCCCGCCATCACGTCGAGATAAACGAGCCGAAACTTGCTCCGCATGGACTTCGTGGTGATGCCACAGTAATTGCGCAGGTAGTGGTGCTTTCGTCGCGCCCACGGCCCGCTGATCCGAGCGGGAAGACCATCGCTACCAACCGTGTAATCTGACTTGTCGGAGAGGGGCATAACGCGAGCGAACTAACAGACGAAACTCCCAACGCGAAGCCTGATTTTTCGCTTGATGCTCCAATCCTTAAGTTCTGACAACGCGCGAAGGGAACCCGGAAATCGGCGAAAATGAAAGGTTTCTGGCATCATCCGTATCACTTCGCGCATCAAGTTCGTTTTGATGACCAAGCGCATCCAGCGAGGGTCATCGCTCCTGCCTGCGAGGTGACGGACAATACAGTTGAGTAGCAACCAACGGTCGTCGAACAACCGGAAATTTTCGCGGAACTGCGAGGCCTCGCGGATGTTCTTCGGAAGTTCGAGGAGGTCGCCCTGCAACTTCATTTTGCCAAGCCAGGCGAGGGCGTGGTCGATGCGGAGATACTGCGCCCAGATGGCGCGGAGGACTTTAATGAGAAAGCCGCCGCTGCCCGAGGCGGTGTCGGTGATATGCAGGCGCGCGAGCTTCGCCATGAAGGTGCGCGCGGTGGCAAAGTCGCAGGTGTCCTTTTCGACGGCTGCGCAGATTTCATCCACCAAGGGGCCGAAGACGGAGGCGATAAGGCTGTCGGCCATCGGAATGGTGATGGTGGCCGGAGTGTAGTAGATGCCCTGGTCCTTGCGGTTGGCCGCGAGGAACATCTCGTAACTTTTGCCGAAGATGTCCTCGTTGATCGTCCGGTAGTTGTAATTGACGATGCCGCGCTGGGCGAGCACGCGGTCCCATTTGGTGATGCCTAGGACGAGCCGCAGGGCGTTGCAAAAGCGGCTGAGGTTGGCGTGGTCGCGGTCGATTTCGTCCCAGATCTTCCGCTCGAAAAGCTCGGTGTCGTAGTATTCGTCGAAGAAGGGTTCGAGGGTCTGGAGGAAGGCCTGGACGACGCGATGCGGGCCTTTGGTTTCCCAGCGGTCTTCCTGCTGGTCGTATTCGTCCTGGAGGAAGCGGTAGGGGACGAGGCCGTGGTCTTCGAGGGTTTTGGCGAAGATGAGTTTGTTCAGCAGCAGGATGGTCAGCTCGGCGGCGTCTTCGTTTTTCTTCCAGCGGACGTTTTGAAAGGCGGCGAACCATTCCTTCAAGTCCTCGAAGAACTGGCGGTCGAGGTCGGGCTTTTCCTGCGCGTCTTCGGCCTGGCGGAGGACATCGAGGAGATCGAGCTGATCGCCGGTGCGCTGGAGGAGATCGGCGAAAGGCAGCTCGGCGAAGAAACTGTCGGTGACGAAGAAATCGCGCGCGCTGTAGAGGCAGGCGGTGCGCAGGTCGGTGAGGACAACGTATTCGTGTTTGCGCAGATATTTTTTGACCTGCGCGCGGTGATTGGCGGGCTTGAGCGGGGCGCGGCGGAGTTCGTGGTCGTGGTATTTGGTGAAGAGCGGCTTTAGCTCGACCACGACACCACCGGCGCCCTGCTCCTCGCCGCCGACGAGGAAATCGACGAAGCCGTCGCCAACGAAGACCTGCGGAATGCTTTTGAGCCGGGCGACATCGCGGGCGAGCGCGACGAAAAGGTCTTCGGCGACGCGTTCGGGTTTGCTGTCTCTGGCGAGTTCGAGAAGGTATTTGCCGAAGGGCGCGTAGGCGTCGATTTCCGGCACGGCCACGGTGGCGGGCGGAAGGGCAATTTTCTCCCGAGCCGTGAAGGTGCGGAGGAGGGAAAGGAGATCGGCGGGCATGACGAGCGCGGATTTACATGCAACCAAGGCGGCATGGCGAGCCTGCGGAAAGGGCGCTCTATGCGCGCTGACGCACGCGACACGATGACGCCCCGCTCGAAGCGCCGCAGTGATCCGGTGCCGCGGGACGACGCGAAAAATAGGGGCGCGATTTTTTCCAAAGCCCGCATAGTATGCGCTGCGGCAAGGCGGCAGATGGACGTGTGCGTCCACGCTTTGCGCACTTAGTCCCCAAACCTTTTCAACTGCTCCATGAAACCCATCACCGCTGCCGTTGCGCTTGGCCTTTTGCTTGGCTTTGGGGGGAGGGCCGGAGCGCAGTTCGACATCGTCATCGCGCCGGGGTCGGCGCTGGCGGGGAATGCGCTGGCACTGGCGGCGGTGAACCGGGCGGCGGCGGCGTGGGAGGCGCGCATCAGCGATCCAATCACGATCACGATTGGTGCGGACTTTGCGCCGCTCGGAGGAAGCACGTTGGCCCTCGGGAGTTCGGTCAATCTTCTGGTGAGCTACAACACCGTTCGCAATCAACTGGTCGCCGATGCGGCCAATGAGGCGGACGATGCCGTGGCTGGCTTTCTGCCCACGGCGGCGCAGTTCAGCGCGATCCTGCCGGCGGGGCGGTCTTTGTCGGGCAGCGTTTTTGGCACGAAGGCCAATCTCAAGGCGATGGGTTTCGCCGGGCTCGACGGGGTTTTTGGCGCGTCCGATGGGACGGTGACTTTCAACGGCAGCGTGACGTTCGATTTTGACAGCAGCGATGGAGTGACCGCGGGGACGGTGGATTTGCAAACGCTGGCCGCGCATTACATCGGCCAGGTGCTGGGCTTTGCCTCGGCGGTGGATGTGGTCAACGACGGGGCCACGTCGGTTTCGCCGCTGGTGCTGGACCTGTTCCGCTTTACCGACAACGTCACGGGGCAAGATCCGGCGACCAATGCGGAGTTCACCTTTTTCCCGCGCAATCTCACGCCGGGGGCGAGTGTCATCACCGACGACCTCGCGCACGAATATGCGATGTCCACGGGGACGGCCAATGCCGGCTTTCCCGGCACGGACGGCCATGAGGCGGGCAACTGGAAGGCGGACGAACTGAGCGGCACCACCCTCGGGGTGATGGATCCGACGCTCGCCACGGGCGTGGCCTATGGGCCGTCGGAGGCGGATTTTCGCGCGCTGGATTTGATCGGCTACGAAGTGGCGCCGGTGCCCGAGCCGACTGCGGCGCTGCTGCTGTTTGGCGGCGGTGGCGTTTTGCTCCGGCGGCGTCCGCTGCGCACGCGTGACCGCGGGTGAGGTCTGCGGCGGCAGTGGTTTGAAAAAGGCCGCGTCCGTGCTGGCAAATCGCGCGCGGGGAATTAGTCTCGGCGTGTTTTCTCCCACTTCCACAACACCGTGAAAATCCGCATCCTCGCCCTCATCACCCTCACGCTGGCCGCGCTCGCGCTGGTCAGCCAATCCGCCGACAAACCGAAATCCATGACTACTCCCGAACCCACTCCCGGTCTTGAACGCGCCGTCCTGGGCGGCGGCTGCTTTTGGTGTCTCGAGGCCGTTTTCGAGCGGCTCGATGGGGTGAAAGACGTGGTCTCCGGCTATGCCGGCGGGCATACGGAAAATCCGACTTACGAGGCAGTCTGCTCCCATACCACCGGCCACGCCGAAGTCGTGCAGATCGACTTTGACCCGAAGAAAATCAGCTACGAAAAACTGCTCGATGTTTTCTGGCACGCGCACGATCCGACCACGCTGAACCGCCAGGGCCACGATGTGGGCGAAAGCTACCGCTCACTCATCCTCTACACGAGCGAGGCGCAGAAAGCGGCGGCGGAAAAGTCGAAGGTCGGGGAGCAGAAAAATTGGAAGGCTCCGATCGTCACGCAGCTCGAGCCGCTGAAGGTTTTCTACAAAGCCGAGGTCAGCCACCAGGACTACTACCGGCTGAACGGCAACAAGAACCCGTACTGCCAGGCCGTCATCCGCCCGAAGGTGGAGAAGCTGGAAGACAAGGGGATCATCCCGAAGCAATAGCGGGGCTTGCCGGCGGGAGCCGCGGCGCGCAGACTCGCACCGATGTCCCAGCCACTCACCAGCGCCGCCAAGCGCGATCTCCGCGCCCGTGCCCAGCGGCTCGAAGCCACCGTCAAACTCGGCCACGCTGGCGTGACCGACGCCTTTCTCCACAGCCTCGACGCCGCGCTCACCGCGCACGGGCTGGTGAAAATCAAGTTCGGCGACTTCAAGGAGGAGAAGAAAACGCTCGCCCCGCAAATCGCGGCCCAGACCGGCAGCGAATTGATCCAGCGCGTGGGCAATACCGCCGTCTATTTCCGCGCCAAGCCCGCCGCGGCGGGCTGAGAGGCTAGGAAAAGCGGGGCGGTGCCGCATCCACGGTGGCTGCCGCGCAAGCCGTGAAAAAAATTTCGCCGCCCGTTCCGCTGGCGGAACATTTTCGCCCGATCCTGCCGATGCTGACCGCGCCAGCGTCGCGGGCTCGCGGCGGTGCGGAACATCGGTGCGCGCTCATTTTCCAGCCCGCGAAAACCGCGGACAAAGGCGCGCACGGGGCGGATTGCTCACCGCCAAATTGGCAAGAAATTCCTTCAAAAAAAAGTTCGGCCACTTGACAGAATCTTCTTCCCACCCACTACAGATTGTGGTTTTCTATCAACCCTAGCCCAACATCCTGTGGTTGTTGGCAGCGGTTCACTGGGAACTCGCTGCGAATTCACATGGTATTGGGCGTTCCCCGAGGAGTTATTCACCAACCGTTCACAAAACCCGCCGCCGCCATGATCCAATTGAAAAACCAACGCCGCACCGCCACCCGCCCGAATGTCGCCGACTCCGCCCGGCGCCCAAAAAATGAGGGACTGAAATTCGCCCGCGTCTTCAGTCAAAAAGCCATCGCGCCCTTCGACGAACTCGAGTGGGAGCAGCGCACCGCGGAGATCACCGATGATTCGGGCAAGGCGATCTTCAAGCAGGAGAACATCGAGGTGCCGAAATCGTGGAGCGCGCTCGCGACGAAAATCGCGGTGTCGAAGTATTTTTACGGCGACATTTCCCACGGCAACGACCCGTACAAGGGCGGCCGCGAGCGCAGCGTGAAGCAGCTCGTGCATCGCGTCACCCGCACGATCACCGACTGCGGGATCAAGGACGGCTACTTCGCCGACAAGGAAAGCGCCGAGACTTTCTACAACGAACTGACCTGGCTCTGCGTGAACCAGTACGGCGCGTTTAACTCGCCGGTGTGGTTCAACGTCGGGCTGTGGCACCAATACAAAGTCGGGGCCGGACGGGGCGAAGGTAACTACTACTACAACCACAAGACCGGCCAGGCCGAGCGTGCCAAGACCCAGTATGAGTATCCGCAGGGCAGCGCGTGCTTCATCCAGTCCGTCGAGGACACGATGGAAGACATCATGCGCCTCGCGCTGAGTGAAGCCATGCTCTTTAAGTATGGCTCCGGAACCGGCAGCGATCTTTCCACCCTGCGCAGCACCCGCGAGAAACTCAGCGGCGGCGGCAAGCCCAGCGGCCCGCTGAGCTTTCTCAAGGTCTATGACCAGGTCGCAAATGTCGTTAAGTCTGGCGGCAAGACGCGGCGCGCGGCGAAGATGAACACCCTGAAGGACTGGCACCCCGACATCGAGGAGTTCATCGAGGCCAAGACCAAGGAGGAGAAGAAGGCGTGGGCGCTGATCGAGCAGGGTTATGACGGCAGTTACAACGGCGACGCCTATGGTTCGATCATGTATCAAAACGAAAACCTGTCCGTGCGGGTGAGCGATGAGTTCATGAACGCCGCCGTGGAAGGCAAGGAGTGGTGGACTAAGCGCGTGACTGACGGCCAGCCCTGCGAGAAAAAGGACGCCGCCACGCTGCTGCGCAAGATCGCCGAAGGCACCCATCTCTGCGGCGATCCCGGTGTCCAGTTCGACACCACCATCGACCAATGGCACACCTGCAAAGGCACGGGCCGGCAGAACAGCACCAACCCATGTTCGGAGTACCTGTTTCTCGATAACACCGCGTGCAACCTCGCCTCGCTCAACCTGCTCAAGTTCAAGCAGGCCGACGGCGCGTTCGATGTCGAACGCTTCAAGGCCGCCGTCCGCATCTTCATCACCGCGCAGGAAATCATCGTCGATAACGCGAGCTATCCGATCAAATCCATCGCCGAGAACTCGCACATCTTCCGCACGCTGGGTCTGGGTTTTGCCAACCTCGGTGCGCTGATTATGAGCTATGGTTTGGGTTATGACACCGACGAGGGCCGCGCCCTCGCCGGAGCCATTACCAGCATCATGACCGGCCATGCCTACGAGCAGTCGGCGAAGATGGCGAAGGGCATGGGGCCTTTCCCCGGCTACAAAGACACCCGGTGCAGCGGTGTGGCCAAGACCGTCGATAAGACCAATGAGCCTTACATGCTCGAAGTCATCAAGCTGCACCGCTCCCATGTCGAGAAAATCCAGGAAAGCGATCGCTTTGGCTTCCTCAAGGAAGAAGCCCTGAAATGCTGGGACGGTGCGCTCGCCCTTGGCAAGAAGCATGGCTACCGTAATGCGCAGGTCACGGTGCTTGCACCCACCGGCACCATCGGCTTTCTCATGGACTGCGACACCACTGGCATCGAGCCCGACATCGCGCTGGTGAAGTACAAGCTGCTGGCCGGCGGCGGCATGTTGAAGATCGTCAACCAGACGGTGAAGCCCGCGCTCGTCAACTTGGGTTACAGCTTCTCCGAGATCGAGCAAATCATCGGTCACATCGACAAGTTCGATACCATTGAGGATGTCACCGAGGACGACGGCACCACGATCTCCAGCGGCCTCAAGCCCGAGCATCTCACCGTCTTCGACTGCGCCTTCAAAGCGCACCGCGGCACCCGCTCGCTGCACTTCCGCGGTCACATCCGCATGATGGCCGCCGCGCAGCCCTTCCTCAGCGGTGCGATTTCCAAGACCGTCAACTTACCTGAGCACGCCACCGTAGATGACATTGTCAACACCTACATCGAAGGTTGGAAGCTCGGCCTCAAGGCTATCGCAATCTACCGCGATGGCTCAAAACGCAGCGCTCCGCTGAATGTCAAAAAGACCTCCGACATGGGTGGAAAAATCGAAACCGTCAGCGGCACTGCCATCGCCGATCTGGACAGCGTGCTCAACGAACAGAACGTGCTTCAGACCCGCATTATTGATCTTGAAAGCGAGATTGGCACCCTCCGCGGGAAGGTCGGTCAGCCCGTCCGACGCCGCATGCCCGACACCCGTGTCGCCATGAATCACAAGTTCGAAATCGCCGGCCACAAAGGCTACGTTACCGTCGGCATGTTTGAGGATGGCCAGCCTGGCGAGCTCTTCATCCAGATGAACAAGGAGGGCAGCACGCTCGGCGGTCTCATGGATACTGTCGCCACGCTGACTAGCATCTCGCTCCAGTACGGCGTGCCGCTGGAGTCCTTGGTTAAAAAGTTCGCCTACCAGCGTTTCGAGCCGTCGGGCTTTACCAAAAACCCAGACATCCGCAATGCTACCAGCATCACTGACTACATCTTCCGTTGGCTTGGCTGTCAGTTCATCAAAGGTTACAAGGAAGCCACCTCGCCGAATAAGTCGCAGGCTGACTTGCCGATGAAGGAACTCGCGCAGATCGACAAGGCCGCGGCCAACCGTCCCGTCGCCGACCTCCAGCGGGAGAATCCCGGAATCATTGATGTCATCACTCATAAGAACGGCAGCGAAGGAGCGCCCCATATCCATGTGGGCGGCGGCACCCATGCCGAGCGTGTCCAGGAAGCCCTGGGTAACATGTATATGGACATCACCTGCTCGAACTGCGGCTCCAGCAAAGTCATCCGTGCCGGGGCCTGCGGCTGCTGCACGGAGTGCGGCACCAGTCAGGGTTGCAGTTAGTCATCGCCTTTAACATCTATGCCAGAACCCATCAAAGACGAGCCGCCGCGCGACGCGGGTTCCGGCCCCGTCCTCGCGGACTAACTGACTTCCTGTGCGGCGCCGGCCGTCTCAACCAAGGATGCGCCCGGCAGTCGACGGCTAACCCCGTCTGGCTGCCGGGTGTCTTTTGTGCCAAATAAGGGTAATTACATACTTGACTCAGAGAACGCCCCTTGGGTAAAAGCTCCGCATGGGCTCGTCAGCCTGTGGGAACTTATGAATTATGATCCGTTGAATTTTGACCAAGTGGGAATGCTCACCGCCTTCCGCTTCCTGTGTGAATTTGCGTTGGCGTTTGATGCGAACGCCCCGGAGAAAGCGGATGACGGGAGCAAGCAGAATTTGATTCGGATTTGTGATGACCTCCAAATCCGATGCACACACCTAAAGCTGGACTCGTCTCTTTCACAGCTAGAGCGCATCCGCTTTGAAATGCCGCATACTGACATTACATTCGGCGATCTCCATAGCTCGTGTGAAAAGCTAAGGGAGCGAATCGAGGATGAATTGAAGGCCAGGAAATTTTTGTTCATTCCGCCAGCGTCTGCACGGCGTTTTTGAAAATCCGTTGGCGGGATGGACATTGCCTTTGGAGGCTTTTCCGCATGCAAAAACTGACATCATAGCGGCAGGGCAATGTTCTGCACTGAGATGCCACACGGCAAGCGTGTTTCATTTGATGCGAGTGATGGAATGCC
Source organism: Chthoniobacter sp. (assembly GCA_025351065.1). Taxonomy (GTDB): domain Bacteria; phylum Verrucomicrobiota; class Verrucomicrobiia; order Chthoniobacterales; family Chthoniobacteraceae; genus Chthoniobacter. The sequence continues at coordinate 8,687 of JANXWQ010000173.1, forward strand.
TTCTTCGTGTTGTGAGCGCCGAGTTGGAACTGAATCCAGGAAACGCCTCATGGAACTCTTATCTCAATGGATTCAGGCCGTGCGTGAGTCGTAAATTTCCCGACAGCACCAGTCCAGAGCAACGGGAGTGGCGGGCGTTTTATTATGGCATCGAGGAGCATCTGCGAACGATAAAAGATGCGTGGCGAAACGATACCATGCACGACATAGCCGCGGAGTATGACTCCACCTCGGCGGGGACGATCTACGTAACTGTTTTACTGCTTATGAACGCAGCAGCGGCTAAGTTAAGGTGGCCTGCCCCCGATCTTTGAGCCACTTGCTATGAGAGTTTTGGTTGGTTTTCGGGTTGGGTTTGGGGTGGTGGTTGGGCGCTGCCT
>JANXWQ010000207.1 GCA_025351065.1 Chthoniobacter sp.
CACCGGTAGATCGTGGGCAAAATACCTCAGCACCTCCCGGAATTTTCGCTCCGAAATGCGCGCGCCTCTAAGATATTTGTTTTTCATTATGGACGAGCAGTTTGCACCGCTTCATCCGCTCTCAGCTACATAAGACCCAAAACAAAACGGCTCCGAGTTTGGCCGACCTTCACTCCGGCTGCTCGCGGGCGACCATGTTCATGCAGCGGGTGATGAGCGCGGTCCAGCCGGTCTGGTGCGAGGCACCGAGGCCGCGCCCCGTCTCGCCGCAGAAGTGCTCGTGGAAAAGCAGGTGGTCGCGCCAGTGCGGATCGTTGGCCGTGCGTGGGTCGCCGCCGAAGCAGGGGCGCGCGCCCTTTTCATCGGGGAGAAAAAGGCGGGTGATGCGGCGGGCGATTTCGTGGGCGACTTGCGAGAGATTCATGAGCGTGCCGGAGCCGGTGGGGAACTCGACCTGGAGCGCGTCGCCCCAGAAATGGTGGTAGCGCTCGAGCGCCTCGATGAGCAGGTAGTTCATCGGCAGCCAGACCGGGCCGCGCCAGTTGGAGTTGCCGCCAAACATGCCGGTCTGCGATTCGCCGGGCTCGTAGCCGATGCAGTAGTCGTCGCCATCGAGCGCGAGCCGGTAGGGCGCGTCGCCATAGACGCGAGAGAGCGAGCGGATGCCGTACGGGGAGAGGAATTCCTTTTCATCGAGCACGTATTTCAGCACGCGCAGGAGCCGCTCGCGCGTGGGGATGGCGAGCAGCCGGCGGTGGTTGGTGCCGGCGTCCGTGCGTGTCTCGACGAAGGCGATATTTTCCGCGAGGTCGAAGCGGTTTTTGACGAACCACTTCAGCCGTTTCTTGAAACCGGGCAGCCGGTCGAGCGTGCTTTGCTCGATGATTTCCACGCCGAAAAGCGGGAGCAGCCCCACCATCGAGCGCACGCGCAACGGCACTTTGTGGCGGCCTTCGATGAGGAGCTGGTCGTAGTAAAAGCCGTCCGTTTCATCCCACAGCCCGCCGTCGCCGACATCGTTCATGGCGTCGATGATCTCGACGGTGTGCTCGAGAAATTTCGACGCGATGTCTTCGTAGGCGGGATTGGTGAGCGCGAGCTCCAGCGCGATGGCGAGCATCGTCTCGCAATAGAACGCCATCCACGCCGTGCCGTCCGCCTGCGCGAGCGACTGGCCGCTGGGGAGCGGCTTCGAGCGGTCGAAAAGCCCGATGTTATCCAGCCCGAGAAAGCCGCCGGAGAAGATGTGTTTGCCCTGCACGTCCTTGCGGTTCACCCACCAGGTGAAATTGATGAGCAGCTTTTGGAAGACGCGCTCCAGGAACTGCGTGTCGCGCGCGCCGGGCTGGCCGCTGATTTTATAGACGCGCCAGCAAGCCCACGCGTTGACGGGCGGATTCACGTCGCGGAAATTCCATTCGTAAGCCGGGATCGCGCCGCTCGGGTGCATGTACCACTCGCGGAGAAAAAGCAGGAGCTGCTCTTTCGCGAAGGCGGGATCGACGCGCGCCATCGGGATCATGTGAAACGCGAGGTCCCACGCGGCGTACCACGGGTATTCCCACTTGTCGGGCATGGAGATGATGTCGGCGTTGAAAAGGTGGCCCCAGTCGCGGTTGCGCCCGCTCCGGCGCTCGGCGGGCGGCGCGGGAAAGTTCGGGTCGCCGGCCAGCCATTCCTTCACGACGAAATTGTAAAACTGCTTTGACCAAAGCAGTCCGGCGTAAGCCTGCCGCACGACATTTCGCGCCTCCACGCCGAGCGCGGGCGCGTACTTCGTTGCAAAAAACGCCGCAGCCTCCGCGATGCGCTCGGCGAAAACGTCGTCGAAATCCGCGAACGGCGCGGCCGACCAGTCGCTCGCGGGCGCAAGGCGGAGGCGGAGGACGACTTCGCCGCCCGCGGGAATCTCGAGTGTGCAATGCGGCGCGGCCTTGGTGCCGAAGCCGCGCGGATTCACGGCGTCTGCGCGCCCGTGGATGAGCGCGTGGTGAAAGGCGTCCTTCACGTAGGGCGAGAGATTCGCCGTGCCGAAAAGCCGCGCGTCGTTCGTTTCGTTTTCGGTGAAAAGCCACGGCGCGTCCGCGTCGATGGCGAAGCGGAATTCGCCGAGCGTCTCGTGCGTGGCGGTGAGCGTGCGCGCGTCGAGCTGGGAGAGGCGCGGCTTGAGCGTGCAGCCTTCGTGGATGCAGCCCCATGACCAGGTGTTGCGAAACCAGAGGGTCGGCAGGACGTGCAAGCGCGCGGCGTCGGGGCCGCGGTTCGCGAGGGTGAGGCGGATGAGGATGTCGTCGGACCCGGCTTTGGCGTATTCGGCGGTGACATCGAAGTAGCGCGACTCGTCGAACACCCCGCAGTCTTCGAGCTCGAACTCGCGCTCCATTTTTCCGCGGCGGGCATTTTCCTCCACGAGCCGCGCGTAGGGATATTCCGCCTGGGGATATTTGTAGAGCGCGCGCAGGTAGGAATGCGTGGGCGTGGAGTCGAGGTAGTGCCAGACCTCCTTGGGGTCTTCGCCGTGATTGCCCTGTGGATTCGTGAGGCCAAAGATGCGCTCCTTCAAAATCGGGTCGCGGCCATTCCACAGCGCGAGCGCAAAGCAGAGCCGGCACTCGCGGTCGGTGATGCCGAGCAGCCCATCCTCGCCCCAGCGGTAGGCCCGGCTGCGTGCGTGGTCGTGGGGGAAATAATTCCAAGCGTCGCCGGTCGCCGAATAATCCTCGCGCACCGTGCCCCACTGGCGCTCGGAAAGGTACGGGCCCCAGCGTTTCCAGTTGCCCTCGCGCCGCGCGTCCTCGTCGAGGCGCTGGTGTTCCGGGGTGGTGTCGGGGGGCATGGCGGGAGCGTAGTGGAAGTAGGACAGGCTTCCAGCCTGTCGTGGTGGGACAGTGCTTCCAGCCTGTCCTGGTGTGGCAGGCATCCTCGCCTGCCGGGGGCGCGTGTTCTGTTTGCACTCGGGCAGGCTGGGAAGCCTGCCCCACTCCGACAGGCTGGAAGCGCTGTCCTACAACGAGCCCTCGCCTCGCGTGGCATCCGCCCTTACTTTTACCTTCCGGTTTTCCCATGAAACTCTCCACCATCACCTCCACGCTCGCGCAAATGGGCATGCAGCCGACGCGCAGCCTCGGGCAGAATTTTCTCCACGACCAAAACCTCGCCGACTGGATCGTGGCGCAGCTCGGGCTCAAGCCCGGCGAGGCGTGGCTGGAACTGGGGCCGGGGCTGGGTGCGCTCACGGAATTCGCGCTCGCGCGCTCGGCGAATGGGCTGCTCATCGAGAAGGACGGACGCATGTGCGGCTTTCTGCGGGAGCGTTTTCCGGGTGTGGAAATCGTGCATGGCGATGCCACGGAGTTCGACGTGCGCGAGCTTTTCGCGCGCGGGCCGGTGAAGGTGCTGGGCAATCTGCCGTACTACGTTTCGAGCCAGATTCTTTTCCAGTTCACCGACGAGCCGAGCCCGGTGAGCACGCTCATTTTCACGCTGCAAAAAGAACTCGCCGAGCGCCTCTCCGCCGAGCCGCGGACGAAAGCCTACGGCGCGCTCACGCTGCTCATCGGGCGGCGCTGGCGCGTAAAATATCTGCGCACGCTGCCGGGCTCGGTCTTTCACCCCGCGCCGAATGTGGACTCCGCCGTGGTCGCGCTCACCCCGCGCCCGGCGGGGGAAATGCCGGAGTGCGACGGGGCCCTGTTTCGGAAGCTGGTGAAGCAGGGCTTTGCGCAGCGCCGCAAGCAGCTCCGCAAGAACCTCGCCGATCAGCAATTCGACTGGCCCGCGCTCTGCGCGCAGCTCGGCGTGGCCGAGACGACGCGCGCGGAGGAGCTGTCGCTGGAGCAATGGATCGCGCTGACGAACTTTGCCAGCGGAGCAGCGCCGGAAACAGCGGCGCAGGACGTGCATGGCGAGATTTTCGACGTGGTGGATGAAAACGACCGCGTCACCGGCCAGACCTCGCGCTTCACCGTCCATGCGCAAAAGCTCCGCCATCGCGCCGTCCACATCTTTGTCTTCAACGCGCGCGGCGATCTCTTTCTGCAAAAGCGTTCGCGCTGGAAGGACAAGTGCCCCGGCCTGTGGGACAGCAGCGCCGCCGGCCATGTGAACGCGGGCGACGACTACGCCGCGACCGCCCCGCGCGAACTCCGCGAGGAGCTGGGTGTGGACGCGGAGGTGGAGGAAATCGCGGCGCTCGCCGCGGGCGCGGGCACCGGCTGGGAATTCGTGCGGCTCTACCGCGCGCAGCACGACGGGCCGTTCCACCTGCCGCCCGCCGAGATCGAGAGCGGCGCGTTTTTCACCGTGGCGCAAATCGAGAAATGGAGCGCCGCGCGCCCGCAGGATTTTGCGCCGGGGTTTCTGGAATGCTGGCGGGTGTTTCAAGACGCGCCGCCCGCAGCAGTCGCGAACGAGGTGGGCGGAGCCGGGTAGGGACGGCACTCCGTGCCGTCCGTCGGGCGAGCGCCGCGAGGCGGTGAGTGATTCG
>JANXWQ010000209.1 GCA_025351065.1 Chthoniobacter sp.
TCATCGCGCAAATCGCGAGCGGCGAAATCCAGCTCGACACCACCAGCGACCTGGCCCAGCTCACCAGCCTCCTCAAAGCCATCGGCATCCCGGCGACCTCCCAGCTCCTCGTCTATTCCGCCACCAGTTTTCAAGGCGGGCTCATCCAGCCGTCGAACCCGCGCGCCTTGTATTTCAACGATGAGGTTTATCTCGGCTACGTCCCCGGCGGACGCTTCGAGGTCGCCGCCATCGACCCGGAACTCGGCCCCGTTTTTCGCATCTTCCGCCCCACCACGAATGGCCGCCCCGAAATCACGCGCACCGAGCGCTGCATGAACTGCCACGCCGCCCGCACCAGCCAGCAGGTGCCCGGCCTGCTCGCCGAATCAGTCATCTGCGCCGCCTCGGGCGCGAGCCTCGACGGTTTCCGCCGCGAGCAGGTCGGCCACAGCATCCCGCTCGCGCTGCGCTTCGGCGGCTGGCACGTCACCGGTGCGCACGAGCACGACCTGCCGCTCGCCAATCTCATCGGCACCGCCGCGCCCGGCGGCTACACCCGCGTGCCCGATCCGCCCGGCTCGCTCTTCGACTGGACGCGCTACCCCGTCCGCACCAGCGACCTCCTGCCCCACCTCATCCACGAGCACCAGCTCGGCTTTCACAACCTCGTCACCCTCGCCGTCTATCGCACCCGCGACGCGCTCGACGCCGGCCACGGCACCCTTCGCCCCGAGGACGCGCCCGCCCTCGACGCCCTCGCCCGCCAGCTCATCCGCTACCTCCTTTTCGCCGACGAGGCCGCGCTCCCGCCCGGCGGCGTGCAGCCCGACCCGGCCTACGTGCGCGACTTTCTCACTCGTCGCCTCCCCGCCAGCGACGGCACCGCGCTGCGCGACCTCAACCTGCACACCCGCCTCTTCCGCTTCCGCTGCAGCTACATGATCCACACGCCCAGCTTCGCCGCCCTGCCCGGCGAGTTCAAAAGACGCGTCCTCACCGGGCTCACCGCCGCGCTGCGGGAGGAAAATGCCGCGCCGGAATTTGCCTATCTCGCGGCGGACGAAAAGCGCGCCATCCGGCTGATTCTGCGCGAGACGAAAGTGCTGCCGTGATCCGCTGACTTGCTGCACCCCGCTCAGACCGCGGCGGGCTCGCGCAGTTCCTTGGCCTGCGGCTGCGCGCGGAGCACGGGGTCGGCGCTGCGGCGGGCGTAAAGCTCGCTCCATTTGGCCTCGTTCATTTTGCACATCGGCACGGCGGTCCACGCGCCGTCCTGCTTCACCGCGCCTTTGAAAACGCAGGAGTCGAGGCGGGACTTGATCGTCGCGTCCGTGTCGGCGCGCGCGACCATCGCGGCGTCCATGAAGTTGTGCATGCCCACGCCGAGCGTGTGGACTTCGCCGGCCAGCACCGCGGGCAGCATCGCTGCCGGCAGGCGGCCCGTGACGATGTGCGCCGCCAGCCGCCCGATGAGCCGCGCGGCGATGACGGGATTTTGCGCCAGCACGCCGAGCAGTCGGAACGGCGCTGTGCCCGCGTCGTCCGTGACCAGCGACAGTCCGCCGATCCGCGCCAGCACTTGGCCAAAGAGTGCGTCCCACTTTTGGTCGTCCGGCAGCAGCGGGCAGAATTCGCCCGTGCGGCGCGAGACGAGGACCGAGGCCCACGAGTTGCAATCCGGGTGGCCGAAGATGCTGGCGTCGCGCCGCAGCGGCAGGCCGGTGCCCGCGCAGATTTCCGTCCACACATCCGCGGGCGTGATCGGCTCCGCGCTGAAAACCGTGCGTCCCGTGTCCGCCTCCGGCTGGAAGCTGAGCATGCGCCAGAGCTGCGTGCGCTTTGGCTCCGCCAGAAACCAGCGGATGATCTCGCTCACGCCGCCGCAGTTTTTGCGCGCGACGGTGCAGTTGTGCGCGAACTCCAGCGGCAGCCCCGTTTTCTCCCGCAGCCGCCAGCCCAACTCGGTGAACGACGCGCGCACCGGATGCAAATCCGCCTCGCTTTGCACGCGTCCGATGGGAAAGCCATGCCGCCCAGCCTGCGTCACGTCGATGTGGACGGCGACCTGGCGCAGCCCGCCCTCGACCATCAAGCGTTCGAGAAAATCCGGCTGCTCGATGAGCGTCTGCCCGTGTGTCATCAGCATCGGCACGAGCCCGACGGCGTAGGCGTAGCGCACGATTTCCACCAGCTCGTCCGCGCGGCCCGAGCGCCAGTAGGCGTCCGCCACATCGCCGCCCGTGAGCTGGAGGCCGCCGCCCGGCCCTTGGAAACGGCGGTTCGCGTCGATCTGCTCCTTCACTTCCGCGAGCGATGGGATGGGCGTTTCGTTGGCGTTTTTTGGCAGGTAGCAGTGCGTGCAGTGGAAGGAGCAGAAGCTCGCGCCCGTGGTGAAACCGCAGTGCGTGAGATGCCGCCCGGAGATTTGGTTCGGCGTCTTCAACTCCGCGGGCAGCGCGGCCCAGCGCTCGCCGAGGACGGCGAGTTTTTCGTCATTCAGCGGGTGGAGAAAAGCGCGCCACCGCGCGGCCCAGCGTTTGCGGGAAGTCATGGCGCGAAAAGTAGGCGGCGGACCGGCGCTTGGCGATTTCATTTGGCGGTGACGCGGCGGAACCACCTGCGTTGGGCCGGGCAAAGTGATGGCCGACATCGAGGCGACGCTGAAGGCGAACCCGGCGGCAGCCGGCACTCCGGCGGCGCCCGTCGCGCCCGCCAGCGGCGCGGGCAAGACGGGCGGAGGCTCCGACGATTTCTTCAAAAAGAAATAACGCGGGCTGAACGCGCCGCGGTTCGGCGGCGGTGCCTCGCTGGAGTGGGAAGATTTGTTTGCCTGCCCGGTTGACAGTCCGGGTCGAGCCGCTAGTCTTCGCCCTCTTTTTCCAAACGACCATGAAACGCACCTACCAGCCCTCGAAGCGCACCCGCAAGCAGCAGTTCGGTTTCCGCGCCCGCATGAAGACGAAAAACGGCCGCGCCATCCTCGCGCGCCGCCGTCAGCGCGGGCGCAGGCGGCTGCTGCCAAAGGGCGTGGAGATTCATTTCAAGCGGCACACGCAGGCCTGATTCATTTAGGATTTAAGATTTAGGATTCAGGATTTCGGGCGGGCTGAAAATGTCCGGGAACCAAATCATCAATCATAAATCGTAAATCATAGATGCCTCCGTCCCGCCTGCGTTTTCCAAAGAGCGCGCATCTCTGCCGCGCGAGCGAGTTTGCGAAGCTGAAGCGCGAGGGACAGTCGTTTCACGGAAAGCTGATCGTTTTGAGTGTGCTCAAATCCGGCGAGGACGCGGCGGCGCGGATCGGGCTGATTACTTCGCGGCGCTTGGGCGGGGCGGTGGTGCGCAACCGGGTGCGGCGGCGGCTGCGGGAAATCGTGCGCGCAGTCCGGCCTGAGATCAAAGCGGGGCTTTGGCTGGCGCTCATCGCCCGGCAGTCGGCGGCGCGGGCGAGCTTCGCGGCGCTGCATGCGGAGTGGACGCAGCTCGCGCAACGCAGTTCCATCCTCGCCGCATGTTCGTGATCCGCTTGTTCATCCGCAGCTACCGATGGCTCATCGCGCCTATCCTCGCGTGGCTGTGCGGGCCGGGCGGCGGGTGCCGTTTCGAGCCGACGTGCTCGCACTACTTTCTCGCCGCCTGCGAGACGCACGGCGTCTGGCGTGGCGGCTGGCTCGGGGTGAAAAGGATCGCGCGCTGCCAGCCGTGGGGCGGGCAGGGGACCGATCCCGTGCCGCGCTCGCTGGGCTCGCGGAAGTTCGAAATCCGAAATCCGAAATCCGAAACAATTTTCAAATGCTGAGAAATCAGAAAAACCAAATAGCTGCCACCGCGCCGCGCCGCTCTCCTTTTGTCCTTTTGTCATTCCGATTTGTTTCGGATTTCGGATTTCGGATTTCGGATTTTTAACCCTTATGGATCGCAAAGGAATCGTCGCCGTCAGTCTCGCCATCGCCGTGCTGCTCGGCTGGATGTACTGGAACAATCAGGAAATGGCCAGGGCCGCCGCGCAGCAGGCCAGGGCGAAGGCCGCGCAGGTGGAAGCGACCGCGCAGGCCAAAGCCGCGGAGCCTGTGGTGGCTGCGGCCACGCCGGCCACACCCGCCACGCCGACGGAACCGGCGGCCGAGGAAAAGCGCGAGGCGGTGACGACCAGCTTGGTCGAGTACACGTTTTCCAATCTCGGCGGCGGCATCGCCACGGCGCTGCTCAAGACGCACGAGGCCGAGCGCGGGCGGCGGATGAGGCTGAATGAATTCGGCAGCATCCCCATCGGCGCGGTCACCGAGGCCGCGGGCGAGGGGACGCGCGCGCCTTTTGCCATGAAAGTGGAAGACGGCAGCGTCACCTTCGAGCGCACGGACGCGCGGCAGCTCCAGCTCGTGAAAAAATTCACGCTGCCGAAAGCGACCGGCCCGACGGAGGATTTCCTGGTCACGATGGAGCTGACGTTCACCAACCGAGGCGCGCAGCCGCTCACGGTGCCGGGCTACTTCGTGCATACGGGCTCGGCGGCGCCGGCGCATCAGAGCGATCAGGCGAGTTACACGGGCTTCAAACACGCGAACGGCAAATTCATCGACGCCACGTATTTCGACTCGGGCATGTTTCACGCGGCGCGGCCCGTTTTCACCGCGGCGCAGGCGGGCCTCGAGTGGGCGGGCGTGGCCGATCAGTACTTCACCACGCTAGTCACGCCGCAGGTCACCAAGAACGATCTCGGCTTGCCGCAGCAGCCGCGCGGCGCGGCGGCGTGGGCGCAGCGTTTTGTCATCGAAGACGCCGCGTGGACCGGCACGGGCCACTCCGCCGAGGGCAACACCCGCCCGCGCTACGCAGTGGACGGCGCGCTGGGCATGCCCGCGCTCACGCTCGAAGCCGGCAAATCTTTCACCCAAAGCTTCCGCATCTACACCGGCCCGCGCGAGTACGACCGGCTGCGGCGCATGGACGAGGGGCAGGCGGACATTTTGGATTTCGGCACCTTCAGCATCGTCAGCAAAACGCTGCTCAACTCGCTCAACTGGCTCCACGGCAAACTCGGCAGCTACGCGCTGGCGATAATCGTCCTCACGCTCACCATGAAGTGCCTGCTCTGGCCGCTGCAAAACAAGTCCACGCAGTCCATGAAGCGCATGCAACTGCTCGGCCCGAAGCAGACCGAGATCCGCGAAAAGTACAAGGACGACCCGACGCGGATGAACACCGAGGTGATGAAACTCTACAAGGATTACGGCGTGAATCCGATGAGCGGCTGCCTGCCCATGCTCATCCAGATGCCGATCTTTTTCGGCTTCTTCGGCATGCTCGGCAAAGCGGTCGAGCTGCGCAACAGCACCTTCCTCTGGGTGCATGACCTCTCGCAGCCCGACACCATTTACCATCTCCCCAGCGTGGGCTGGCCGGTCAATGTGTTCCCGCTGGTGATGTCGGTTACGATGCTCTGGCAGATGTCGCTTTCGCCCAAAAGCGGCGATCCCACGCAGCAGAAGATGATGATGTTCATGCCCGTGATCTTCATCGCGTTCTGCTACAACTACGCCTCCGCCTTGGCGCTTTACCTGACCGTGCAGAACCTGTTTTCTGTCGCGCAACTTTACCTGACCCGGAACCAGGCGGCACCCACGCTGCAAAAGGTGACGGCGTCGCCGAAGCGAAAATAACGCGCCCTTTTTTCCCATGAGCCTGAATCCCAAAGACACGCTGGACACGATGCTGGGGCACCTCGGCTTTGTCTGCGAGATCAAGGAATTCCCGCACGAGCACGGGCTTACGCTCATGATTTACACGGCGGAAAAAGAGCGGCTCATCGGCCGCAACGGCGCGCTGCTCGACGACCTGCAACTGCTGCTCAACCGCACGCTCCAGGCGAAGGACAAGAGCGCGCCGAAAGTGCAGGTGGACATCGAGCACTGGCGCGAGATGAAGGACGACGGCCTCGCCCAGCGCGTGCGGCAGATCGCGGAAATCGTGCGCCAGACGGGCCGCGCCTACCAGCTCGATCCGATGAACGCCTACGAGCGGCGGATCGTGCATAACGCGTTTGCCAGCGACCCGGAGATCCAGAGCTGGAGCCCGCCGGACGACGCGCGGCTCAAGCGCATCACGCTGCGCAAGCGGACGCAGGCGCAGCAGCCCGAGGCGTAGGGCCGCGCGGCGGCCGGCGGCGTGGGGCAGGCTTCCACGCCTGTCGTTGTCCGGCAGGCATCCCTGCCTGCCGAATCTCCACCGCAGCTTCTACGGGCAGGGATGCCCGTCGGACTTCCACAGGCTGGAAGCTTGCGCCACATTGACCGGCTCGAAGCTGGTCCGGCTAGCCGCCGAGGAGCGACATTTCCGCTTTCGGTTCGCGCTGCGGCAGCGTCGCGCGGATTTCCGAGTAACGATCTTCCCGTACGCGCCACACCGCGCGGATGATCGCCGCCAGCTCCACATCGCTCGCGCCCGTGCGGAGCGGGGTGCGCAGGTCGTGGCCGCGGCTGGCGAAAAGGCAGGTGTAGAGCTGACCGTCCGCCGAGAGCCGCGCGCGCGTGCAGTCGCCACAGAAGGGCTGCGTGACCGACGAGATGACGCCGACCTCACCGCCATCGCGCTGGCGGAAACGGCGCGCGACTTCGCCCGTGTAGTTCGGCGCGAGCGGCTCCATTTTCCCGAGGCGCGCGATGATCTCCGCCGCGGGCACCACGTCATCCAGCCGCCAGCCGTTCGAGTTGCCCACGTCCATGTATTCGATGAAGCGCAGGATGAAATCGCGCCCGCGAAAACGCTCCGCCATCGCGGCGACCTCGTGGTCGTTCACGCCGCGCTTCACCACCATGTTGATCTTCACCGGCGCGAAGCCCGCGGCCAGCGCCGCGTCGATCCCGCGCAGCACGCGCTGCACGGGAAAGTCCACGTCGTTCATGGCGCGAAAGGTCGCGTCGTCGAGCGCATCCACGCTCACCGTCAGCCGCCGCAATCCGGCGGCGCGCAAGGCGGGCGCTTGCTCTACGAGCCGCGAGCCATTCGTGGTGAGTGTGAGATCGCGCAGTCCGTCGAGTGCCGCGAGCTGCGCCACGAGCCGGTCGAGATTGCGCCGGAGCAGCGGTTCGCCACCCGTGAGCCGCACCTTTTCCACGCCGAGCGAAACGAACACGCGCGCCAGCCGCGCGCACTCCTCGAAGGACAGCACCGCGTCCTTTGGCAGAAAGTCGTAGCCGCGCCCGAAGACCTCCTTCGGCATGCAGTAGGTGCAGCGGAAATTGCACCGATCGGTGACCGAAAGCCGCAGATCGCGAAGTGGGCGGGCGAGGCAATCTTGAATGCTGGTCACCCTTTCGCCACCTTCGCGAACCGGTCGCTCACGAAGTCCCAGTTCACCACGTTTTGGAAGGCCTTGATGTAGTCGGCGCGGCGGTTCT